>JAITKC010000258.1 GCA_031278665.1 Bifidobacteriaceae bacterium
GGCGAGCCCTCGCGCCACCAATTTGTTCTGGACTTGACTCATCCGGGCGCTTATGAGCAGGTCAGGGCGCAGTTGTTGGCGCTGTTGGGCGCCAACCGGATCGCCTACCTGAAGTGGGACCACAATCGCCTGCTGGTTGAGGCCGGGCGCCAGCCGGGCGGCGAGGCCGCCGCCCACGCCCAGACTCTGGCCGTCTATCGCCTGATGGACGAGTTGCGGGCGGCGCATCCCGGTCTTGAGATTGAGTCCTGCGCCTCCGGCGGGGGCCGGGTCGACCTGGGGATCTTGGAGCGCACTCAGCGGATTTGGGGATCGGATTGCAACGATCCCCTGGAGCGGACCGCGATCAACCGGCTAACGCAGTTGTTGGCGCCGCCCGAAATGGTGGGCGCGCACATCGGGCCGAGCCCGTCGCACACCACCGGCCGGTCGCATCCCTTGGCGTTCCGGGCGGCGGCGGCGCTGTGGTGCCACCTCGGGGTTGAGCAGGACCTGACCGAACTGGACGCCGCGGACCTGGCCGAATTGAAGGGGTGGATCGCCTTCCACAAGCGTCACCGCGAGTTGCTTCATTCCGGGACGGTGGTCAACGCCGACACCGACGGCCTGGCGGTCCACGGCGTGGTGGCCGAGGACCAGTCGCGGGCGCTGTTCTCGGTCACGTTACTGGAACGGTCGATGGTCTGGCCGCTTGAGCTGATCCCGTTCCCCGGCCTGGCGCCGGACCGCAACTATCGCCCCCGCCTAGTCAGCCCGGTCGGCCTAGTTGGCCGCGATGGCGGCGATGGCGGCGATGGCGGCGGCACAGGCGGTGTCCATAGCGGCGGCGATGGCGGCGGCCAAAGCCGCCAAAGCGGCGGCCAAAGCAGTCTCGAAAGCGGCCAAAGCGGCCAAAGCGGTGGCGAAAGCGGCCAAAGCGGCCAAAGCGGCCAAAGCGGCGGCACAGGCGGTGGCCAAGGCGGCGCGGGCGCCGGGCCGGTTCGAGAGGGGTTGCCGCCGTGGGCGGCGGCCTCGCCCGCACCGGTCATGACCGGGCGCATGCTGGAGGCCGACGGCCTGGCGGGCCTGCGGCAATGGCCCGAGACCGCCTACTTCGTGGAGTTCGCCGCCGCCGATTAGCGCCCCGCCGGGCGCCCGGCGACTACACCGGCCGGCGGCCAATTACGAACTCCGCGGCGGGCAGACCAGGTAGCACTACTCAATTTTCGGTTTCGCCCTTGGAGCACAAGCCGCCAGTCCCTTACTGTGAACTGGATCACAAAACCGCGCCTTTCCCCGGGCGCGGCGGGTTCTGATCAACCCCGGAAGGCGGTTTCAGTAGGTTGAAGGCTCAAGCGACCAATCTCTCGGTCGCCCCGCGCGCCGTCGGCTCGGCGCCTGGTCGCGGCCAGTGCCGCGTGAGCGCCAATAACGACCGGACCGCCTATTCGGAGCGGTCGGGAGTTAACGAGCCCAGAGCAGCGGGGGGGGGGCCTCACCAGCACCGCTTAACCAGCCGGGACGGCCGAGCCAGCCGGGCCAGCGAAGCCAGCCGGGCCAGCGAAGCCAGCCGGGCCAGGCCAACTGTCCTGGGACCTCGGGGCGGACTCGTCAGTCGATTCGCCGGGACGGCCGCCGCCGGAGGTGCGGAACCTTCGGCGCCTCATTCGAACGCAGTCGGATGAAGGCGGTGGCGGAGCGGTGAGGTCTCGAGCGCTTGGCGGCCTGGCGGTCTTGGTGGCCGGGGCGTTGGTGGCGACCTTCACGGTGCCCCGGGCCGCCTCGGACGCGGCCACCGACGCCCACGGCATCGGAACCGGGACAAACGCCACGAACGCGCTAACCGTCAACGTCCAGGAAATCGACCCGGACAATAGCGGCGCCGTGATCTTCAACCTGAGCGAATACGGCGATGTCGATTGGTTCCACCTGACCGGCGTGCCGTGCTCAAACCCATATTTCGACCCGGCCGACCAACCCCAACCAACTGGCGTCTGCGAGACTCCGGGCGAGGGCGACGGCTACGTGGGTCGCACCGGCGGCCGGCGCGAGGTGGCGAGTAGTACCGGCGACGGCCTCGACTGGGCGCCGCTGGCCACCGACGGTCCGACCGGAACCGCCTACGGCGGCGTCTACGCCGGGGCGAACGGGCCGGTGACATATTCGTGGGATTCGGCCGCCGGCGCCTCGGCCGATCAGAGCGCCTGGCTGGCGGATCCGACGACGTGGACGGTGAATGGCTTCTGGAACGACACCGACCTGGGCAACGCCTACGACCACAGCCCGCAGTATTCCGGGACCAATCTGTACGGCGTCTTCTACGACCCGGACCAATCGGCCAAGAACAACGACGAAACCGATTACCAGCCGCACGGCTACAAGATCAGCGTGGACTATGACGCGGAGGCCGACCGGGTGTTGCGTTTTGTCGGCGGGGCCTGGCAGGCGACAGCATCGGTGACCGTCACCGCGACCGATGACGCCGGCGCCCCGGCGGAGACCAGCGTTCCGTTCTACCCGGCCGAGTTGACGGCCGGCGATGACGCCGTGACCGCGCTCTACACCGTCTATATTCCGGCTGGCCACGGCGCCTCGGTCAGTGTGGCGCTGGCCCAGGCCAAGGTCGAGTTCGGCCAGGTGACGCTTGGCGGCGCCGCGCTCTCCGATCAGCGAGTGGACTTCGAGCCGTTGGCGCGCGCGGCCGGAATCGACATTCTTGAGGCGCCCAAAACCCTGTACCTGTCCGATCCCGGCGACACCAGTTCGACTCCGGGCGACCCCAAGGACGAGCGGTTCATAGTCGACGGCTGGCGACACGGCATGATGCGCCAGGACGCGATACAGGACCTTTACTACAACGAGAACTCCCGCGGCGGCAAGTTCGGGGCGACCACCCTCGACGCGCCGGTGTTGCAGTTCCCCGGCGAAGGCTGCGCCGGCTATTACACCCCGACCTATTACAACTCCATGTACCAGCCGCAGGCCCGGACAGCCGACCCGCTCTATCCCTCGGCCGCCCAAATGCCGACCGCTGTGGAGTGGTTGAGCCAAGGCCAAGGCGGCGTCCTTTGGCCCGTTCCGACGAGTTACACGGGTTTTGGCGACAGCAACTACCACAGCCCTGGCACGCCCATCGACTACGCCCTCGCCACCGCCCGTTGCGCCGGCGCCGCGAGTGGGATGGCGCGGGCGTCGGTTGGCCAAAGCGTGCCGTTCGACCGCTATTTCTACGCGCTGGTCGGGGGTTGGGGCGGCGACTATTACGCCGACGCGGTTCTCTCAGACGGCACGAGTCTGTCGAGCGTCGCGATCGCCGCCGCCAAGACCACCGGGGCCGATTGGACGATGACGCTCTATCGCATTTTGGTGCCGGCCGGGACCACGGTCGTGGTGACTTTCAAGATGGCGGCCGATCCGGCCCCAAGCGAAGGCGCCGCGCTGGTCTTTGGCGGCCTCGCGATCCAGCGGATGCCATTCCTTGACTCCTGCTCCCTGCCGGCGGAGTTCCCGGGTTGGGACCAGCTGTTGAGTTGGGAGGGCGCGGACGACCTGGCCAGGGCGCCTTATTTCCAGCAGTTCCAGTTGCGCGGGCTGCTCAACGACCTGATTCGGGACCAGGACCAGGACGGCCAGGTCGATTCGCTGAGCGGTTTCGAGCAGGGGCAATTGACCGCCGGCTACTGCGAGGCCAAAGCCTGGCCGGACGAGCCCGGCCAGGGCGACCCGGCCGACAAGCTGCATCCCGACCAGAACGGGTACGGCTGGGACAACGACCACGAAGACGAATCGGACGGCGGGACGGTCGTCTTCAGCCAAGAGGCGGACGAGTCGCCGGACGAGGACGGCGACGAAGTCGACCCCGACGCGGCGGACCAGGACAAACTCAAACAGCCGATGGCGAAGCTGACCAAACGCGCCTTCGCCTGTGTCGACGCCGAGGGCGAGCCTTATGACGAGGCGATCGGGGACCCGAACGTCCTGGTGGGCACGGCCGCCGGCCCCCAGGCCGCGACCTGTTTGCCGCTGACCGAGGATTCGGATGGCGATCCGCCCGAGGTCGCGGCCGGAACGACGGTGTATTGGCTGTTCACCCTGGAGAACGTGGGTTTGTTCGGGAAGCTCGCGGCCCTGGCCGAACCGGGCGCCGAACCGGGCGCCGAACCGGTTTTCAAAGTCTCAGACCAGATCCTCGGCGGCGCCGCGCGCTCATGCGTCTTGAACTGGGAGTTGGCCCCGGCCACGATCACCTCCTCGGCCGGCTTCCCGGCGACTGAGATCACCAGCGGCTTGGGCGACCCGATCTGGCCGAAGCAGGCGCGCGCCTGCGTCATAGCGGGGGTGCTCAATTGAAGCACAGCCGCAGAATCAGTCCGGCCTACGCGAATCCGACATTGGCGGAGTTGGCCTGGGTCGGGGCGCGCCGGACGGCGCGTGCCGCCTGGGCGGTTGCAGATCGGTTGGCCAGGGGCGATCAACCAGCCACCGGCGGGCGGAGCCCAACTGCCGGCATGGCGCGGAGGCGGCGCGGCGGGCGCCGGAAGCCAGCCCCCGGCACGGCGCGCGGCCGCTTGAGACGGCGCGGCACTTGCGGACGGAGGCGTCTTCACGGCATCGGGCGCGGGTCTGGGCGGCGCTGGCCGCGCTCTGGCGCCGGCCGGTCTTCGCCGCCGCCCTGGCCGGGACGATCGCCGCCGCCTTGCCATTGGCCCTGCTGGCCGGCGGAAACGCCGACACCTTCGCGCTCTGGCACGATTCGGGCCAGGTGCCCGGCCAGAAGATCGAGGCGGGCGACTTGGACGCCGGCGGCGCCAAATGGATCGGCTGGAAGCAGGTCACGCCAGTCGGCTCGCCGGACGCCGCCGCGCCGGCCGGGCAACAGGGAACCTGCCTGACCGCGCCAGACCTCGCCCAGCCCGACAAATGCGAGGACCAGTCGCTGCCGCTTGACCAGTTCGTCGCCATGCCGGGCGACAAAATCGAACTGGTCGGCCAGTTCGAGTCGATTCTGGGCGGCGACAACATCGCGGCCTGGATCAAAGTCGGCTGGGCCGACTTGCCGGAAGGGCAGTCCAATCCGGGCGAGGTCACGGCCGTCTTTGGGCTTGGGGCCAGGCAGTTCGACGCCGCCGACCAGGCTGTGTTCGCTCCGGTGGTCGACGGCTTGGCGGTGGGCGGCGCCGTTTGGATCGCGACCACCAGCGACCCGGCGGCGACCGGGACCACGGCCGGGAACGTCAAAGTGGCGTATCTGCCGAAGGGCATTCACGAAGCCAGCCATTTGGTTTGGCGGGTCACCGTCACGGTCGAGGTCAAGGACACCGGCCCGGGCGCCGACCCGTTCCCGTACGCCTGGGGCGATCCGTTGGACGATGCCGTCGCCCCGCCGGCGTTCCAACTGCCGGCGTTGACGTGGGAACTCGAGCAGATTCGGGCGGGCGAG
>JAITKC010000337.1 GCA_031278665.1 Bifidobacteriaceae bacterium
TACTCGACGCCCTCGCGCACAGTCTTGTCGTAAAGCTCGTTGATGACCCCGCCGGGCGTGGCCCAGATGTCCGCGCCTTGCGGATCTGTGTACTCAATACCGGTGTTCCACTGGCGATAATATTCTTGGGAGTTGTCGAACAGGGCCGGGGTCGGCCAGTGCTCCAGGCGCGGAGTGAACGACTTGACCTCGGTGGTCACCTTGGCGAACCAGTCGTAGGCCGCGCCGCTCTCGTTCAGCCACTTCTTGACCAGCAGGGGATTGGCCCGGTTGCCGGAGTATTTCATCCAATCCAGGAAGATCTGCTCCCTGTCGTAGGTGATTCCGGCCTCAGTCTGGATGGTGGCGTCAACCGCGCCGAAGACCAAGCCGCGCACCATGTAACTGGAGGTCTTGTCGATCACGGTCACGCGCAGGCTGGGGTTCTCCAGGCGGGCCGACAAGGCCGCGGACATACCGGCCACACCGGCGCCGATGACGAGGAAGTCGGTTTCGATGGTCTCGGCGGCGTCGGCGTCGGTCAGGCCGGGCGCGTCCTCCAGCCAGCTCTGGCTGAAACTGTCGTTGATGCTGATCTGCGCCGCCGGACCGAACGAACCGGGAACGGTGACATTCGGATCGGCCCAGCGCGGGGTCAGGTCGTCCGTCGCGGCGGCCCCGGTCGCGGCCGACCCGGCGCCGCCAGCCGGCGCCGGGTCCTTCGGCGAGCAGGCGGCCAAGCCGCCCACGGCCACGGCCCCGGCCCCCACCCCCAAGCCCTTGAGAAAGTTGCGGCGGCTGACCACCCCGCGCGCGTACTCCTGCTTTGTGATGACGCTCTTGAACTCCGGCATGACCTGTCTTGGATCGCCCACTGTCCCACTCCTGTCTAGTTGCACCGCTGTCGCTCAGTCCGAGCCGGCCGGCCCGGGAAATCTCTTGTCCGACATCCTGCGGCCCGCGGCGGCGACCTGGATCGGCCGGGCGGCATGACATCGCCCGAAACGGCATAGTGCGCTGAGGATGAGGTAGTGTTGTCGATGCGTTCACCAGTGCTTCCGCTGACGATGAGGTTGGGATGGCGCTACCCGCGAACCAATTCTTCAAGACCCTGAGAGAGCTTGTCGACCCCGCCTTGGTCTTCGGCTTCGCCTGCGCCCTGGCCTGGTTGATGATCACCATTCGCGCCGGAGTGCTTATCTCGGCCACAGCCGACCCGCTGGTTGTGCACGTCCCCTTCTACCTCTGGCTGACCGCGACGGCGGCCGTGGCCCTGGTCGCCGGCGGGCTGGCCGGGGAACGCTTGAACGGGCCCCTGTCCAATCCCGTGGCGCGGGCGGCGCCAACCCTGGCGATGGTGGCGGGCACGGCGGCGCTGCCGCTGGTGGCCTCAACCGATTCGCGGACGGCGGTTGTCCTGGCGGCTTGCGCGGGCGCGCTGGCCGGCGGCGGCCTTGGGATCTTCTTCCTGCAATGGGGTTTCGTCTGGACGACCTACGGCTTCAAAGTGGTAGTCGCCTCGGCCATCGCCTCCTGGGGGTTCTGCGCCGCTTTCTTCGTCGCCGTGCTGCTGTTCGACCCCGTCGCGGCGACGCTGGCGTCGGTGGCTCTGCCCTGCGTGTCGCTGCTGCTTCTGCAGATCGCCGGCCGGCACCCCGACAAAGCCCCGCCCTTCGGCCGCGGCACCGGCCGGGCCAGCGGGTCGCGCAAAATGGTGGGCCGCCTGGCGGCGCTGGGGCTTGTGTACGGTTTCGTCAACGAGTGGACGCGTCTCAGCCTGATTCAGCGCAGTAGCGACACCGGACCCGGCTACTTCGCCGCCGCCAACGCGCTAGCCCTGGTGATCGCCCTGGTGGTGGTGTCCATCACGATTCTGACGCCGCTTGCGGCCAACCCCGACGTGCGCGTCGAATTGCTCTACCGCTTCGTGCTGTTGCTGAGCGTCGTCGCGACCATGCTCCTGGTGCTTGACGAGGACCCGCCGTTCATCTCGTACGCGCTGAACATGGCCGCCTACCTATGCCTGGCGGTGACTCTCTGGGCGGCGACTATCAGCCTGAGCCGCCGCTTCCCCAAGGGCAACGGCCGGATCATCGGGATCGTGGTGGCCGCCTGGATGGCCGGGCCTTTGATCGGCGCCCAACTCAACCATGAGTTGCACGTGGCCGGAGCGGTGCCGACCCCGCAGGTCAGCGCCGTCGCCGGAGTGTGCGCCATCCTGGCCGTCTACGGCTTCGTCTACCGCGAGAGCGACATCGCCTCCACCACTATGGAGGGCCGGGCCGGCGATCTGACAGAGAAATGCGCCCAGGTGGCCTGGCGCCACAACCTGACCGAGCGCGAGAGCCAGATCCTGGCCTGCCTGGCCCGCGGTCGTGACGCGCCGTGGGTGCAAAAGCGGCTCTGGCTGGCGCACTCCACCGTCTCCACCCACCGCCAGCACATCTATGAAAAGCTCGGCGTGCACTCCCAACAGGAGTTGATCGACTTGGTCGAAGGCGCCTGACGACTGTCTCACAAAGCCGATCTGGCGGACTTGGGGCCGACCACCACGCGCGAGCGGGGGCGGGCCGCCAATTCGGCCGCCAGGTCGCGCACTTGGTCGGCGCTGACCGCTTCGACGCGGGCCACGACCTCTTCAATGGACGGCAGTTCGCCCATCACGGTGGCCGCCCGGCCGAGCCGGTTCATGCGCGAGTACGGCTCCTCCAAGGACAGCCAAGTGGCCCCGGCCAGTTGGCCTTTGACGCGCTCGAGTTCGCCCGGCGCCAAGCCCTCGCCGGCCAGCCGCGCCCACTGCGCCTCCATCAGCTCGGCCACCTCGGCCGAGGCGGCCGGGGCGCAGCCGGCGTATAGGCCGAACGAGCCGGCGTCCGAATGAGGCGAATGGAAACAGTAAGTCGAGTAGGCCAGGCCGCGCTTCTCGCGAATCTCCTGGAAAAGGCGCGACGACATGCCGCCGCCAAGGGCCGAGCCGAGCACCGCCAGGGCATGGCGGCGCGGGTCGGTCGCGGTCAGCCCGAGGCAGCCGACCAGGACCTGGGCCTGTTCGGTTGGCCGCCCCAAGGCGACTATCCGGCCTTTGGCCGGCAGGCCGGGCGGCGGCGGGCGGCCCGGCGGCCGCAGCGGGCTGGGCGGGTGGGTCCCGACCGCCCGGACCCCCCAGCCGCCGGCCTCCAGCCCGTCTTCGACCAGCGCCGCGACCTGATCGTGGTCGAGCGCCCCGGCGGCTGTCACAACCAGGTTCCAGGGACGGTAGTGACTGCGATAATGGGCCCAGACCGAATCCCGGGTGACCGCCCTGATGTCCTCCGGGCGACCGCCGATCGGCCGAGACAGCGGATGGCCGCCGTAGACGGCGGCGGCGAAAGCCTCATGGGCGACCTCCGCGGGGTCGTCTTGGCTCATCGCCAGTTCCTCCAGAATCACCCCGCGCTCATTCTCGAAATCCAGGCGATCGAGCACCGAGGACGTCAACATGTCGGCGAGCAGTTCGACCGCCAGAGCCGAATCGGCGTCCAACACCCGCGCGTAGTAGCAAGTCGACTCCTTGCCGGTGGTGGCGTTGAACTCGCCGCCGACGGCGTCGAAGGCGGCGGCGATGTCCTGGGCGCCGCGCGTCTTGGTGCCCTTGAACAACAAGTGCTCAAGGAAGTGAGTCGAGCCGTGCTGGCCCGCCGCCTCGTCCCGCGAGCCGACCAGCATCCAAAAGCCGACTGTGAAGGACCGGGCGCCGGCCACGCGTTCTGTCAAGACGCGCGCGCCCGTCGGCAGCGCGCTGACTTCGACGCCGCCCGCGCCCGGTCCGATCAGCGGACCGGTGTCACTGCTCGTCGCGGTCCTCGCTGTGGATGTGGGTGTGGCGCTCGCGCCGACGCCTCGGACGGTCCCGGCGGTCGTCGCCGCCCCCGCCCGCGGAGGCGGCGTCCGAATCGGCCTCGGCGGCATCGTCCACCACCGCCTGAAGCGACAACTTGCCGCGCGGGTCGATCTCGCCGACCTCGACCTGCACCTTCTGGCCGACCTGTAAAACGTCCTCGACGTTCTCGACCCGCTTGCCGCCGACCAACCGGCGGATCTGCGAGATGTGGAGCAGCCCGTCTTTGCCGGGCGTCAGCGACACGAAGGCGCCAAAAGTGGTGGTTTTCACCACGGTGCCGACAAAGCGCTCGCCGACTTGCGGCATCTGCGGATTGGCGATGGCGTTGATCTGGTCGCGGGCGGCCTCGGCCGAGGGCCCGTCGGTGGCGCCGATGTAGACGGTGCCGTCGTCCTCGATTGAGATGTCGGCGCCGGTCTCGTCCTGGATCTGGTTGATCATCTTGCCCTTCGGGCCGATCACCTCGCCGATCTTGTCGACCGGCACATGCACTGTGATGACACGCGGCGCCAGCGGGCTCATCTCGTCCGGCCCGTCGATCGCCTGGTTCATGACCGCCAAAATGTGCAGCCGCGCCTCTTTGGCCTGGGTCAGCGCCGCCGCCAACACCGACGCCGGAATCCCGTCCAGTTTGGTGTCCAATTGGATGGCGGTGACGAACTCCGAGGTGCCGGCGACTTTGAAGTCCATGTCGCCGAAGGCGTCCTCGGCGCCCAGGATGTCGGTCAGAGCGGCGTAGCGGACCTCGCCGTCAACGGTGTCGCTCATCAAGCCCATGGCGATGCCGGCCACCGGGGCCTTCAGCGGCACTCCGGCGTTGAGCAGCGACAACGTTGAGGCGCAGACCGATCCCATGGAGGTCGAGCCGTTCGACCCGAGGGCCTCGGAGACCTGGCGGATGGCATACGGGAAGTCCTCGCGGCTGGGCAGCACCGGCACCAGCGCCCGCTCGGCCAGCGCGCCGTGGCCGATCTCGCGCCGCTTGGGGCTGCCGACCCGGCCCGTCTCGCCGGTCGAATAGGGCGGGAAGTTGTAGTTGTGCATATAACGCTTGTGCGTGACCGGGCTGAGCGAGTCGATCTGCTGTTCCATTCGCAACATGTTGAGCGTGGTGACGCCCAGAATCTGGGTCTCGCCGCGCTCGAACAGGGCCGAGCCGTGAACCCTCGGCAGGACCTCGACTTCGGCCGAAAGCGTGCGGATGTCGCGCAGGCCGCGCCCGTCGATCCTCAGTCCCTCGGTCAGCACGCGCTTGCGCACCAGGTCCTTGGTGATCGCCCGGACCGCCGCCGCGATTTCCTTGTCGCGTTCGGGGAAGTTCGCCTCCAACGCCCCCAGGGCCTCGTTCTTGATCTCGTCGAGCCGGGCCTCGCGCTCGCGTTTGTCGCCGATTTGGATCGCCTGGCCCAGTTTGTCGGCCACGATCTGGGCGGTCGCCTGGTAGGCGTCCGGCTGGTAGTCGGGGAACAGCGGGAACTCGCGCGGTTGGCGGGGAACCTGATCCGCCAGGCGCTGTTGGGCCAGGCAAAGTTCGCGCAGGAAGGGTTTGGCCGCCTCCAGGCCTCCGGCCACCACCTCTTCGGTCGGCGGCTCGACGCCCTGGTGTTTGACCAGTTCCCAGGCCCGTTCGCCGGCTTCGGCCTCGATCATGGCGATCGCGACGTCATCGCCGACTATCCGGCCGGCGACGACCAGTTCGAAAACCGCCCGGTCGCGTTCCGACCAGCGCGGGAACGCCACCCATTGGCCGTCGACCAAGGCCAGGCGGGTGCCCGCGACCGGGCCGGAGAACGGCAGGCCGGAGATCAGCGTGGACAACGAGGCGGCGTTGATGGCCAACACGTCATAGGCGTCTTCGGGATGAATCGCCAAGATCGTCTCGACGATCTGGACCTCGTTGCGCACGCCTTTGACGAACAGCGGCCGCAACGGCCGGTCGATCAAGCGGCAGGCCAGGATCGCGTCGGTGGTCGGGCGGCCCTCGCGGCGGAAAAAGCTGCCGGGGATGCGTCCGCCGGCGTACATGCGCTCTTCGACGTCGACTGTCAGCGGGAAGAAGTCGAATTGTTCGCGCGGGTGTTTTCCGGCGGTGGTGGCGGACAAGACCATGGTCTCGCCGTCCAAGTAGGCGCTGACCGATCCGGCGGCCTGTTTGGCCAGCCGACCGGTCTCGAAGCGGACAACGCGCCGGCCGAATGAGCCGTTGTCGATGACCGCTTCGGAGAATGTGATTTCGGGACCCTCCACAGGGTTTCCTCCTTTGCTCTGTTTGGGTGGCCGCGCCCGGCCGGCGGCGTTGGCCGCCAGACGCTGGGCGCGGTCCCGGGGTTCAGAGCCAGGTCCTCCCGTGCGGTCTTCGATCGAGGCTCACGTAAGCCGGTTCGCCGCGCCGTTTGGCGCACGATGCCGCGCGGCGCCGTCTGGTCGCCCGGGGCTCGGTTTACGGAAGCCACTACCGAGGACCGCGAATCATGCGGGACTAGGGCCTGGCTGGTTTTCTCTGTTCAGTTGTCGTTGTTCAGTTGTGGCCGTTCGGCCGCGGCCGCTAGCGGCGCAGGCCGAGCCGTTTGACGACTGAGCGGTAGCGCTCGACGTCGATCGACTCGAGGTAGCCCAGCAGCCGCCGGCGCTGGCCGACCAACAACAGCAGGCCGCGACGCGAGTGGTGGTCGTGGGCGTGGATCTTGAAGTGTTCGGTCAGGTCCTTGATGCGCTGACTGAGCAGCGCGATCTGCACCTCCGGCGAGCCGGTGTCGCCCTCATGGGCGCCATATTCGGCGATGATTTTCGCCTTGGTGGCGGAATCGAGCGGCATGGCTCTAGTTCACTCCTTAGTTGTTGGTCGTTGCGCGGAGCACCGGGGCGAATCCCCCGGGCACTCGAAACCGCGGCCGTAACACGGCAACTCCCCACCTTAGCGCATGACTGCGGCCGGGCCGAATCCTCGACTACGCGGGGGCGGGGTTTCGCGAGGGCCGGCGGCGCGGTATGGTGCCGTCAGGGTTGGAAGCTCAAGCGGTGGAAGGCGGCGCATGGCGGCGGGGGCCAAGACGGTTCGCGGGTTCGGCGGGGTGGTGGTCGCCGCGGCGGTGGCCGTCGGCGCCGGCCTGGGCGGGTGCCAGGAGCCGGCCCGCGGCCAACTCGCGCAGAGCCTTGTGGAAGAGTTCAACGCCGTCGCCGAGGCGCGGGCGACCGCCTTCTCATTCCCCGAACCCAGTTTGGGCGAGAATCAGTTCCTGTTCTCCATCCGGCTTGCGAAGGGCGAGCGCCGGCTCGCGACCGCCGACCTGGTGACCGCGATCTCGCTGGTTGACGCCTGCTATCCGGCGCTAGCCGAATTGGGCGGCAAAGAAGAGTTGGTTATCGCCGCCGGCGCCCGCCAAACCCGGGCCGCCTGGGAAGGCCCCGACCAGGACGGGGAATACCGGCTGGCCTCGGTCGCAGGCCTGTCGACGCCTTATGACGACTCGTTCTGCGCCTTGGCGAGCATCACGACCTTGGCCAGCCCCGGGCGCGGCAGCGACTTCGGCGACATCGCCAGATGTAATCCCGACTTGGAGTCGCTTGAGGTCGACGGGTGGGAGTACTCGACTGGACACGAGGGCTTGAGCGGCCTGCGCCACCTCAAAACGCTCCACATCAATCGCCCCTGGGACTCCGGCCGGCCGACGGGCACGGTCGCCAACTTGGACAGCCTTCCCGCGATCGACTCTTTGGAGCGCCTGACCCTGACTTTGGCGGACGACAGCGACCAAAACCGCGCCGCCGTCGAAGCCAAGTATCCTACCTGCGCGGTCGAGTTCAACCCGCGGCAAGACTCGGTCGGGTTCGTCTCACCCGAAGACCAGTCGGACGGTGGCGGATGACCGCGGGCGGAAGACCCCGGCGGGCGGCGGCGGTCCTGGCGATCGCCTGGGCGGCCGCGCTGGCGCTGTCCGGCTGCTTCCCCGGTTTGGGCGCGGCCGGTCAGACGGTGGTCGAAGAGTTCAACGCCGCGGCCGCGGCCCAGGCGGTCGAGTTCGCGCCGCCGGGCTCGCGCGCCGACAGGGCTTTAGGCGCGCTCATCCGCCTGGAACCGGCGCCCGGCCGAAGCGACGTCGCGACGGCGGATCTGGTCGCCGCGATCGGCATCGTCGGGGCCCGTCGCGCCGAGTGGGTCGGCGCCGGCGGCACCCTCCACCTAACGCTCGAATGGCCTAACCACAGAGCCTGGGCCTATTGGGAACGGAACTTCGAGGGCGACGGAATAGAACTGGCCCGGATCAACGGCCGGTTCGGACCATATGACGAGTCGTTCTGCCAGTTGCCGACTTTGAGCGAAATCGACGCGCTCGCGGGCGCGAACGACTTCTCGCGCGTCGCCGAATGCAATCCGGAATTGGAGTCGCTCGGGCTCGAGGACTGGGACGGCTCCACCGGACACCGGGCGTTGGGCGACCTTGAGCACCTTTCGACGATTTCGATCCGGCCATGGGACTCCGACGCGCCGGTTGAACACCCGGTCACCGACCTGGCCCTGTTCGGGCCGCTTGAGCGATTGCAGTCTTTGACCCTCTGCCTGGCCGACGACGGCGACGAGAACCGGGCGCTGGTGCTCAACCGCTACCCGCTGGCCGATGTCGTCTTCCTCAACCGGGCCGGGCAGCCGGCGCCGCGTTGGGTCGGGTTGGCGGACCCGGCCGGGGGTTAACCCCAGACGTCGGCGTTCAGGGCCGCCAACTCCTCGGCCGACAGCGCGTCTTCGGCGGCCTGAAGGGAGTCCAGGATCGAGGCCGGACGCGAGGTGCCGGGGATTGTGACGACGTGGTCGCCCAGGGCCAGCTCCCAGACCAGGGCCAGGCGCTGAACCGAGATCCGGCGCTCGGCGGCGATCCGGTGGAAGGCCGGGAAGCGGGCCGGCCCGTCTAGGTCCGCCAGGCCCTCGGCCGAGTGGTAGGGGATGAACGCCAGGCCCAGGTCGCCGCTCAGGCGCAGGACCTCGTCGCTGGCGCGGTAGGCGGGCGAGAAGTGGTTTTGGACCACGACCAGCGCGTCGCCAAGGATCTCGCGGGCGATCCGCAACTGTTCGGGGTTGACGTTGGACACGCCCGCCGCCTTGATCGTCCCGGCCTCGTGAAGCTCTTTCAGCGCGCCGACCGAATCGGCGTAGGGCACGTTGAGGTCCGGCCGGTGGTAGTAGTAGAGGTCGAGGGCCGCCACGCCGAGGTCCTGGAGCGACCATTCGGCCACTAGTTTGAGGTGGGCGGGGTGGCCGTTCTGGCTCCAGCGGCCCGGCCGGTCCTCGGCGGCGCGCAGATGCCCGCCTTTGGTGGCCACCACCACGCCGGCCGCGTCGCCGCCTTCCCAGGTCTCCAAGGCCCGGCGGATCAGGCGGTGGTTGTGGGCTTGCGCCTCGCCCGGCAGCCGGTAGGCGTAGGCCGTGTCGATGTGGTTGGCGCCGGCGTCGAGCGCGGCGTGGATAGTCTGGACGGCGCGCTCGCGGTCCGGGCGGCCCTCGATCGACAGGCGCATGGCGCCGACGGACACCGCGCCAACGCTGTGGGGACCGAGTTTGCGGGTCTTCATGTGGTTCTCCTTATTCGAAATCGGATTGCGGCGGCGGGACACCTACATTGCTGAAACCTG
>JAITKC010000003.1 GCA_031278665.1 Bifidobacteriaceae bacterium
GAGACCAGGATTTGGCGGGCGCGGGAAAGCATGCGCTTCTCGCCGGCGCTCAGCCCCCGGTCCGAATCGCGGCGCGAAAGGTCCCGAACCACTTCGGAGACCTTGATGACGTCGCCCGAGGCGATCTTCTCAACATTGGCTTTGTAGCGCCGCGACCAATTGGTCGGCTCCTCGCGCACGTCCGCCTTGAGGACTTCGAAGACCCGTTCCAGTCCGTCGCGGCCAACCACGTCGCGCACCCCGACTAATTCGACGTTGGCGGCCGGGACCTCGATAGTCAGATCGCCCTGGGTGACGCGGAGTTTGAGGTACAGCTTCTCCTCGCCCCTAATAGTTCGAGTGCTGATTTCCTCGATGAGCGCGGCACCGTGGTGCGGATATACCACGGTCTCTCCGACTGCGAATGCCATAATTCTGGTCTTGTCCCCTCTCGCGACCGGTCAAGTTTAGCACGCCCGTCACCCCAAAGGACTGGCGGGCGGAGCATAACCCCAGGCCAGACGCTCGATCTTGAGATTTGGCGACCGGGCCGAGGCCCGGCCGCCAAATGTCCGGTTAGGCGCGGCCCTGGTTGGCCACCGCCGCGATGGCGGCCTTCGCCGCCTCCGGGTCCAAGTAGACGCCCCCGGCCTTGACCGGTTTCAAGTCCTCGTCCAATTCGTAGACCAGCGGTATTCCAGTGGGGATGTTGAGACCGGCGATGTCGGCGTCGGAAATCCCGTCTAGATGTTTGACCAGGGCGCGCAGGGAGTTGCCGTGCGCGGCCACTAAGACGGTCTTGCCCTGGACCAAATCCGGCACGACCGCCTCCCGCCAGTACGGCAGCGCCCGTTCGAGAACGTCCTTGAGCGCCTCTGTCCGAACCAGCGGGGCGCCGGCGTACCGGGGATCGCCGTCCTGGGAATACTGCGAGCCCAGTTCTATCTCCGGCGGCGGCGTGTCATAAGAGCGCCGCCAGATCATGAACTGGTCGTCGCCGTATTCGTCGCGAATCTGGCTCTTGTTCTTCCCTTGCAGGGCGCCGTAATGACGCTCGTTCAGCCGCCACGACCGCTTGACCGGAATCCACAGCCGGTCAGCGGCGTCGAGGGCCAAATCGGCGGTCACAATGGCCCGGCGCAGTAAAGAAGTGTGCAGAATGTCTGGCGCCACCCCCGCTCCGGTCAGCAACGCGCCGCCGCGAATGGCTTCCGCCCGGCCCTTTTCCGACAACGGCACGTCGACCCAGCCGGTGAAAAGGTTCTTGGCGTTCCATTCGCTTTCGCCGTGGCGCAGCAGCACGAGCTTGTACGACATCGGGCGTCAGCTCTCCTTGTTGGCGGCGTAATATGCGTCCCGAATCGGCGCCGGAATACGACCGCGGTCGGAAACCTCAAGCTTTTGGGCGCGCGCCCAGGCGCGAATCTTTGCGATGTCGTCGCTGGCGGCGGCGCGCCGCGGGCGGCCGGGGGGGCGCGGAGCGGAGCGGTTTGACCGCGAACCCCTGGGCGACAGGCGGCGGGCGGATTCAGTCCATTTTGCCAAACCTTCTCGCAGTTCGGCGGCGTGAGCTTCGCTCAGATCGATTTCGTAAGTCGCTCCGTCAAGTCCGAAGGTGACCGTTTCGGTCGCCTCCGACCCGTCGAGGTCGTCGACTAATAGAACTTGGACACGTTGTGCCATTGCGGATCCCCTATCCTTCAATATCCTCAGCAGATTTCCGGTTCCGGACACTGGCGCCGGATGGCGGTGATGACCATGAAAGCATATCCCGGATTGGCGCGCCCTTTATCCACCTTTCGGGCCGAGGGGTGGACGGGCCGGGCCGGCGCTCACGACTGCGGTTTGACCAACGGGAACAGAATTGTCTCGCGGATGCCCAGGCCGGTTAGGGCCATGAGCAGGCGGTCGACGCCCAGTCCCATGCCCCCGGACGGGGGCATCCCATACTCCAAGGCGGCCAGAAAGTCCTCGTCCAGGGCCATTGCCTCGGCGTCGCCGGCGGCCTTGGCCCGGGCTTGCGCCTCAAGGCGTTGGCGTTGGATCACCGGGTCGACTAGTTCGGAATAACCGGTGCCCAGTTCGATTCCGCGGACGTAGAGGTCCCATTTCTCGACCAATCCCGGAACGGAGCGATGGTCGCGCGTTAGCGGCGAGGTTTCCACCGGGAAGTCCATAACGAAAGTCGGTTCGCGCAGCGAGTGGGCGACCAGCTTCTCAAAAAGATCTTCGACCAGCTTTCCATGTCCGGCTTTGGCCGGATCGCAATCGATCGCGCGGTCCTCGGCGATCGCGCGCAAACGTTCGATTGGCGTGGCCGGCGTGATTTCTTCGCCCAAGGCCCGGCTCAGCGAATCGTAAAGCCCGATCCGCCGCCATTCGCCGCCGAAGTCATACGTTTGCCCGTCCGCCAATGCGACCTCGGTCGAACCCGCCACCGCCACGGCCGCGTCGACAATGATCTGCTGGGTCAGCGCGGCAATGGTGTTGTAGTCGCCGTAGGCCTCGTAAACCTCCAAAGACGTGAACTCCGGGGCGTGCGAGGAATCGACGCCCTCGTTGCGGAAGATCCGTCCGATCTCAAAGACCTTGTCGATTCCTCCGACCACCGCCCGCTTGAGGAATAGCTCCGGAGCGATGCGCATGTAGAGGTCGATTCCAAAAGCGTTCATGCGGGTGACGAACGGCCGGGCGGCCGCTCCGCCGTGCAGGGTTTGGAGAATCGGGGTTTCGATTTCGCTGAAGCCGCGGTCTTCTAGGGTGCGCCTAATCGAGCGCACCAATGCGATTCGGTCGCGGGCGACCCGGCGCGCCTGGGCGCGCACAATCAGATCGGCCGGCCGGTCGCGCACCCGTGATTCATCCGACAATTCCGAATGGAGAACTGGCAGCGGCCGCAGCGCTTTGGCGGCGATCGACCAACTGTCGGCCAGGACGCTCAATTCGCCGCGTTTAGATGAGATCACCCGGCCGTGGACGAACAAGTGGTCGCCCAGATCGACGTCGCTCTTGAATCGGTCGAGCGACTCTTGGCCGACTTCGGCCAAGGAAATCATCGCCTGAAGGCGATTGCCGGGGCCGTCTTGAAGGGTCGCGAAGCAGAGTTTGCCGGTGTTGCGAATGAACACGACCCGCCCGGCCAGGCCGACTTCGGCGGCGGTTTCCTGGCCCGCCGTCAAGTCGCCGAATTGCCGGCGGACGTCGACGATCGTGGTGGTGACCGGAACGCTGGCCGGGTAGGCGGCATCGCCGCGGGCCAAAATGGCGGCCCGTTTGGCCCGGCGCACCTGCGACTGTTCCGATGGCGCGGCGGCGCCGGACGGCCCGGACTGGCTGGCTGATCTCACGCCCCCAAGGCTACCTCGGCGTTGTCGATCAACCGCGTTCGGCCGACTTTGAGCGCGCCGATCAGCAGGGCCCGACCGGTCCAACCGTCGGCGACCGGCCGGAAAGTGGCCGGATCGACCAGTTCGAGGTAGTCGGGGAAGGCCGGCTCCGGCCCGCGCCCCAGCGCCCGCCGGGCCGCGCGGCGCACCTCGTCCGCGCCGGCCCCGGCGGCCGCCGCCCGCCCACCGGCTTCGATGCCGCGCGGCAGGGCCAGCGCCAACTGGCGTTCGGCCGGCGTCAAATAGCGGTTGCGGCTGGACAGAGCCAGCCCGTCGGGCTCGCGCCGGGTCGGCACGGCCACGACCCGCCAGGCGAGGTCGAGATCGGCGACCATCTGCCGGATCACAGCCAATTGCTGGGCGTCCTTTTGGCCGAACACCGCCTCCGCGGCGGCGGTGCGGGCCGCCAGTTTGTGGACCGCCGTGGCCGCGCCGGCGAAATGGCCCGGCCGGACGGCGCCTTCGAAGACCCTTCCCAACGGCCCCGGGTCGATGACGGTCTGGGGGCGCCCGCCCGGGTACATGTCTTGTTCGGTCGGGGCGTACACGGCGTCGACGCCCAGGCCCTCCAGGGCCGCCAAATCGGCCTCCAGCGCGCGCGGGTAGGTGTCGAAGTCCTCCGCCGGCCCGAACTGGAGCGGGTTGACGAAGATTGTGACCACGACTTGTCCGCCCACCTCGCGCCGGCGGCGGTTGGCCGCTTCGACGAGGTCGAAATGGCCCTGGTGGAGCGCGCCCATGGTCATGACGACCAGTCTTGGGCCGGGCTCCAGGGCGTCTCGCAACGCGGCCCGGTCGCGGGCCAGGATCGGCCGGCTCACGGCTTCGACGTTTCCAACGCCGCCAGCGCTTCCAGCGAGGCGGCCGCCTGGGCCGAGTCGATCCGGCCGGTTCGCTCGGCCGCGCCCACGGCGGCGGCGGCCAACCGGCCGAAACTGGCCACCGCGTCGAGCGCTCCCCGGCCGGCGGCGTCGACCGCCAATTGCGGGCCGACTAGCGCGCCTCTGGCGGCGGCATAAGCCTGGAGCGCCTTGGCGTGTTCGCGCAAGGTGATCGCGTCGCCGCGCGCCGCCGGGCCCGTCAAAGCGGCCAAACCTTGGCTTAGCGCGCCGTCCAGGGCGGTCCGCGTCAGCGGGCCGATTAGTTCGGCGGGATTGTCGACTCCGGCGGCCGCGAGCATGTCAAGGGCTTGGCCGATCACCACCACGAGGTGATTGGCGGCGTGGCTGAGGGCGGCGTGGTAGACCGGTCTGGCGCCGGCCGGCAGCCGGAACGGCTGGCCGCCCAACTCCACCGCCAGCGCCTCGGCCAGCGGGGCCAGGCCGGGGGCCGCCTCGACCGCGCAGGGCGCCCCCCGCAGACGTTTGACGTCAAGCGAGGTGCCGGTGAAGGTCATGACCGGGTGGAGCGCCAGCGCGATCCCGCCGGCGCGGCTGACCGGTTCAAGCGCCTCCAGGCCGAACGCCCCGGCGGCGTGGACCACGATTTGACCGGGCCGCCAGCGGTCGGCCAGGTCTGCCGCCAAGGCGGCCACGCAAGCGTCCGGGACGGTCAGAAAGACAAGGCCAGACCGCTCGGCGACTTCGGCGGCCGAGACCGTCGGCACTCCGGGCGCCACCAATTCGGCCCGTTCGCGGCTGGCCGCCGAGCGGGCGGTCAGCGCCGCCATTGGATGGCCGGCCAGCGCCAACGCTCCGGCGAAGGCCGCCCCGACACGGCCGAATCCGATCACCCCCGCCGGCAACGCGTCCTGGACCATGAAGCCATTCAATCAGAACCGGTCGTTTGGCCCGGTTGGCGCGAGCCGTTCAAGCCGGGCTGGTGTCGCCCTGGCCGGCCGCCGGTTTGTCGCCGCCCAAGTCCTCGGGCGGCAGTTGGCAAAACCATTCGGCCTGGCGGCCGGCCACCGCCAGGGCGATGGCCGCACCGCCGGCCGCCAGCGCTTGCCACAGCCGCAGCCAGGCCGCCGGCGAATGCA
>JAITKC010000028.1 GCA_031278665.1 Bifidobacteriaceae bacterium
GAAGACCAGGTCGACCTCGCCCGCCAGAAGCAAGTCATAGGCGTCGCGCGTGCCAGAGCAGATGACCTCGGAGCGGGCCGATTCGCCGGCCGGCGCGGCGGCGGCGGAGTCGCCCGGCAGGCCGTGGGGGTCGTAGCGCCGCTCCGGGTAGGTCGCGCGGGCGAAGGAGGCGTAGAGCGGGTAGAGGGCCGTCGCCCCGTCGATCCTGGGCAGATGTTCGGTCAGCCGCAAAGCCGCCGGCGCGCCGAGCGGCGCCGCCAGCGTGTCCGGGGCAAACGGCTCGTACGATTCGACGCCCAATTGAAGGCCGCCGTCGCCGACCACCAGCAGCGAGTTGTCGTAGGCGGTGCGCGCCAGCGAACCGCCCGCCAGCGCCGCAACCGCGGCGGCGATCGCCCCTATCGCCAGACGGCGCGGTTTCGGCTTGAACGGCCGCCAGATCGCCAACAGCGCGATCGCCAGCAGGCCGCTTCCCGCCAGCGCCCACACCCAGTTGACCGCGCCGGGCGGGTAGGACCCGGTCGTCTGGATCAGATAGGCCAGCCAAAGCGTTCCGGCGACCTCGACGGCCAGGACCGTCGCCCAGACGCGCCTGGTCCTGGGCTTGCCGATGACCATTGCGACGATCGCCCCGACGAACAGCCCGAGCGCCGCCAGCGGCGGGATCAGGAAGACAAGCTCATCGAAGTTGAGGTTCACAATCGCGGGATCCTTTCTGTGCGGCAACCGCTGGCTGTCGGGCGCTGGCCGTCAGGCGCTGGCGGCGGCGGACGGCGGGCGCAGGTAGCGCCCCATCAGAAGCCCGAGTTCGGCGAGTAGCGCCGACCGAACCGGTTCGGGGCGGGCGAAGGCCTCGTGCAGGACGGCATCGGCGGCGGCGAAGGCGACCTGGGCGACCGGGCGACCGGACTGATCGTCGGTTGGCACGCCGACCGCTTCCAGCAGAGCGGCCAGTTTGGCGGCCATGCGCTCCTTGTGGGCGCGGCGCTGGACGGCCAGCGCGGCCGTGTCGGCCGAGCCGCGCAGGCAGCGCGCGGACTCCTCTTCGCGGTATATCTTGGCCACCGAGTCGATTATGAAGGGGATTGGATCGCCGCCCGGCGGATTTCGCCGAGCCGCGCCGATGGCCTTGTCCAGCAGCGCCTCCAGACGCGCGTGGTAACGCCAGACCATCGCCTCGACTATGGCGTCGCGGTCCGGCAGGTACTGATAGAGAGCGCCGACGCTGACGCCGGCCCGCGCCGCCACTTGGGGCAGGCTGAGGCCGTCCGGCCCCTGGTCGCGAACTATCCGGTCGGCCGCGGCCAAAGCCTTCGCGACCTTTTCGCGCGAGCGCGCCTGTCGGGGCACGCGGCGCAGCGGCAGGTGCTCCCAAGCGTTCTGGTCAAAGACCATGCCTTCCCCCCAAACAAAACTTGACTTTGGTTTCGCGTTTGACAAAGATAAGTGTATGGCGGTCCAATCGACCGCGGCCGGCCCGAAGAACGACACTTTGACTGACCGGCTGAGCTTCGCCGGCCGAGGTCCGCCCGAAAGATCTTCCCGCGGAAGGGGGACCAGATGGATCAACTGACCGGCCTGCGCTCAGCCGTGGCCGCCGCCGCCCGCGAACTCGCGGCCGCCGGAATGTTCGTCGGCTCCGCCGGCAATCTCAGCGCCCGCCAAGGCGACCTGGTCGCCCTGACCGCCACCGGCGCCGTCCTGGCCCAGGCGACCGCCGATCACGTGACCGTTGTGGACTTGGACGGCCGGATGGTCGCCGGCGAATTGGCGCCGACTTCGGAGGCGGCGCTCCACCTCGGGGTTTATCGACAATCCCGATCCGAGCCGGTGGGCGGGGTTGTCCACACCCATTCGCGGATGGCGACGGCGCTCGCAACGGTCCTGGACGAGGTCCCGGTTGTGCATTACCAGCAACTTGTGCTCGGCGGGACGTTGCGCGTGGCGCCCTTTCATCCTTTCGGCAGCGCCGACCTCGCGCGGGCGGTGATGGCCGCGCTGGAGGACCGGTCGGCGGCGCTGATGGCCAATCACGGCCAAGTCGCGCTGGGCCGCGACTTGGCCCAAGCCGTGGCCAACGCCCAGCTGACCGAGTGGCTCTGCGAGTTGTACTGGACGGCCCGGGCGATCGGCCGCCCCCGCCCGCTCACCCCGGCCGATCAGCTGGCCGTGATCGAGGCGGCCGCCGCCATGGGCTACGGCTCGACCCGGAGGGCCGCCTGATGAGCGACTCGCCTCTAACGAGCCCCGGCGGCGCGAGTTGGTCCAAAGGCGAGATGATCGGCCGAGGGCGGACCTCCGAAGTTTTCGCCTACGGCGACGGGCGGGTCGTCAAACTGTACCCGCCTGGCCAAGACCGCGCCGCCGTCGAACGAGAGGCCGCCGCCTCCGCCCTGGCCCACGAATTGGGCGTCCCCTCAGTGCGTTGCGACGGCCTGGTCGAGATCGACGGCCAGGTCGGAATAGTCTTCGAGCGTTTCGACGGCCCCAGCCTGACCGAACTGGCCGAACGCGACCTGGCGCACATGCCCGCGACCTGCCGCGTGCTGGCCGACTTACATGTGCGGACGCACGCGGCCCACACCGCCGAGTTGCGCGACGTCCGCCAGGTCGCGCTCAGCCTGCTGGACGCCGAGCCGCTGCGGCAAGAGACGGACGGGCTTACCCCGGCCGAAGGCCAGTGGCTGCGCCGCCACCTGCTCGGCCTGCCGGACGGGGACTCGCTCCTGCACCTCGACTACCACTCGCAGAACGCCTTCCAAAACGGCGACGGCTATGTGGTCATCGACTGGTATTCGGCCTGCCGCGGCCACCCGGCGGCCGATGTCGCGATGTCGGTTGTGATGATGCGCGAAGCCGAGCTCTTCCCCGGCACGCCGCCGCTCAAACTCCTCCTCTATAGCGCCGCCCGCCGCCTGATGCTGCATTTCTACCTGCGGCGTTACCTCGCCACCGGGACGGTCACGGCTGGCCAGGCGCGCGAGTGGCGGACCTGCGCGCGCATCCTGCGGCTGGGCCTGCTCGACGTCGCCAGCGAACGAGCCCGCCTTGGGCGGCGGATCCGAGCCGCCGCCCGAAGAGGCGCCAAGCGGGACGGTGGCGGCAATGTCCGAGAGCCCGATGCCGACGCCAGCGGCATCGGCGGCCCGGGCGGGCGCGACGGCGGCGCGGGCGAGCGCGGCGACGC
>JAITKC010000232.1 GCA_031278665.1 Bifidobacteriaceae bacterium
CCCGCCCGGGACCCCCCGGCCGCCGTCGCCGCTGGACGGTCTGATCGACTTGCCGTCCGACCAGGCGAGCGCCTACCGCCCCAGGGCCGTGCCGAGCCGTTCCGGCCTGCCGCACCGGGCCGGCGCCGCGCCGGCCGGGGCGACGGCCGCCCAGAAGATCGCGGCGCTGCGGCAGTCCCACACGTCGGTGGCGGACGAGGCGGCGGAGACGATCGCGGCCGCGATGGCCGCCGCCGCCGGGGCCGGATCGGCGGCCGGTCTGACGCGGCGCCAGATCCGCCAGGCCGAACGGGCCGCCGCCGAGGCGTTGCACGTCGCCGGGCGCTCGACCGGTGAAATCCCGATCCGGCGGGCGGCGGCCCCGGCCGCGCCGCCGCCGGTCCAAATGCAGTCGAGCGAGGGGGCGGAGCGATGAGGCGAACGCCGAGCCGCGCCCGTCTGGCCGGCGCCGCGAGCGTCATCGTCGCCCTGACGGCGGCGCTGGCCGGTTGCGCGCAACCGGTCCCCGAAGTCAAGGCGCCGCCCAAACCGGCCGAGCCGCCGGCCGTGGTCCAAAGCGTCCAAATCGACCGGATTCTTCAGGAGTTGTCGGCCGACCTGGAGCGGGCGGCGTCCGAATCCAGCGTCGAGGGGTTGACCGGGCGGGTTGGCGGGGCCGCCTTGACGATGGTCGAGGCCCAGTACGCCGCCCGGGCGGCCGGCCAGAAGGCGATTTTCTACGAACTCGGGACGAGCTTCGTCGCCGGGCAGATCGTCGCCCGCGCCGACGACTGGCCCCGGTCGTTCGTGGCGGTGACCGACTCGGCCCCGACCGAGGCGCCGTTCATTTATCAACTTGAGCAGGCCGACGCCCGCAGCCCCTACAAACTGGTGCTTTGGGCCAGGCTTTTGGCCGGCGCGACGGTGCCGCCGGCCACCGCCGCCGCCGTCGGCTCGGAGGTGGTGGCCGATGACGAGTCGGTCAAGTTGGCGATGGCGCCGGCGGCCGCCTTGGAGGCTTACGCCAGGGCCAAAGACGATCCGGTCGGCGCCGACGCCCAACTCTTCGACACCGCGCTGCGGGACGGACGCGACCCGGACCCGGCCCGCGAAGCCTGGACGGCGCTGGTCAAGGGCTGGACCGACACCGCCGCGCTGGTCCCGGCCAGCGCCGTCGCCGCCTCCTCCAAAGTGGTCGACCATTCGGTTTACGCGCTGGCCACCACCGATTCGGGGGCGCTGGTGTTCGGCCAGGTCGAGTCCTCGGTCGAGTTCGAGTTCGCCGCCGCCGAGGGGCTCTACGTCGACATCGCCGCCGACAAGGGTTACGGCGGGCTGGGGCCCTCGACGCTGCGGGTCAGCCGGCTGGCGCGGATCGACCAACTGCAAACTGTGGTGCTGGCGGTGCCGCCGGCGGGCGCCGATCAGCCAATCAGAGTTATCGCCGTGGCCGACCTGCCCACGGCCGTCCTAGTGGAGTAGACCATGACCGAGCGTTTTGCCGATTCAACTATGCCCGATTTGGCCAAGGCGGCCGCCGCCGGCGGCCCGGCCGGCCCGGCCGCCCAGGTGGTCGTGGACGTCGACGGCGAGGAGGCGTTCGCGGCGCTGGTCGCCCAGTCGAACACGGTGCCGGTGGTCATCGACTTGTGGGCGACTTGGTGCGAGCCCTGCAAACAGCTCAGCCCGGTGCTCGAGAAAGTCGCCCGCGAGTTCGGCGGCCGCCTGCTGTTGGCGAAAATCGACGTCGACCGGAACCAGGCGATCGCGGCGGCGTTCGGGGCGCAGTCGATCCCGACTGTGGTGGCCGTGGTCAAAGGACAACCGGTGCCCCTCTTCCAGGGCGCGTTGCCAGAACCGCAGGTGCGCCAGTTCTTCGAGGAGTTGCTCAAAGCCGCCGCCGGCGTGGGCGTGACCGGCTCGGTCGCCGGCGGCGCGGCCGAGCCGGCCGCGCCGCCGGCGCACCGCGAGGGCTATGAGGCGCTCGAGCGCGGCGATCTGGCCGCCGCCAAAGCGGCGTTCGCGAGCGCGTTGGCCCAGGCGCCGGCGGACGCCGCCGCCAAGGCCGCGCTCGCCCAGGTGGAGTTGTTGGAACGGCTGGCCGAGGCCGATCAGGCGGCGGACGGGACGGCCGACGGCGTCGAGGCGGTGATGGACGCGGCCGACGCCGACGTCGCCGCCGGCCGGTTCGCCGTCGGCTTCAGCCGGCTGCTGGAGGCGATCCGGACGGCCGCGCCCGAGGACGTCGACCGCCTGCGCCTGCGTCTGCTGGACTTGTTCGCGGTGGCCGGCCCGGACGAGCCGGCCGTCGCCCAAGCCCGCCGACGCCTGACCGGCCTGCTCTTCTAGCCGCCGGACCGCCGGTCAGCCGGTCAGCCGGTCAAGCGGCATCGGGGGCGAACCAGAGGGCCCCGAGCGGAGGCACCCGGATCGAGGCGGAATAAGGCCGGCCGTGCCACGGCAAGTCTTCGGCCTCGATCGCGCCGAGGTTGCCGACGCCGGAGCCGGCGTATTCGGTCGCGTCGGTGTTGAGGATTTCGCGCCAACGCCCGCCCTTCGGCAAGGCCAGGCGGTAGCCCTCGTGGGGGACCCCGGCGAAGTTGACCACCACCGCCAGCCTCTGGCCGTCGGCCGACTTGCGGAGGTAGGCCAAAACGTTGTGGTCGGCGTCATCGGCGTCAATCCACTCGAAAGTGGCCGGATCGGAATCCTGGTCCCACAACGCCGGACACTCCCGGTAAAGCCCGTTCAGCCTTCTGACCAGCGCCGCCAAGCCGGCGTGGTCGGGCTGGTCGAGCAGCCACCAGTCGAGCGACCAGCGTTCGGACCACTCGCCCTCCTGGCCCAGTTCGCTGCCCATGAACAACAGCTGTTTGCCGGGATGGGACCACATATAGGCGTACAGGGCCCGCAAGTTGGCCAACTGCTGCCAGCGGTCGCCCGGCATCTTGGCGACCAGCGAGCCCTTGCCGTGGACCACCTCGTCGTGGCTGAGCGGCAGGCAGTAGTTCTCCGAGAAGGCGTAGACCATCGAGAAGGTGATCTCGCCGTGGTGATACTTCCGGTTCACCGGGTCCTCGCGCAGGTAGCGCAGAGTGTCGTTCATCCAGCCCATATTCCATTTCAGGCCGAAGCCAAGACCGCCGCCGCTGGTCGGGGCCGTCACCCCCGGCCAGGCGGTCGACTCCTCGGCGATCATCACCACGCCCGGGTAGCGCTTATAGGCCGTCGCCGTGGTCTCCTGGAGGAAGGAGATGGCCTCCAGGTTCTCGCGCCCGCCGTAGGCGTTCGGCGACCACTGGCCCGGTTCGCGCGAGTAGTCGAGGTAGAGCATCGAGGCGACCGCGTCCACCCGCAGGCCGTCGGCGTGGAACTCCTCCAACCAGTAGCAGGCGTTGGCGACCAGGAAGTTGCGCACTTCGGTGCGCCCGAAATTGAACACCAGCGTGCCCCAGTCGGGGTGTTCGCCGCGCTGCGGGTCCGGGTACTCGTAGAGGGCCGAGCCGTCGAAGCGGGCCAAGGCGAAGGCGTCCTTCGGGAAGTGGGCCGGCACCCAGTCGAGGATCACGCCGACGCCGGCCTGGTGGAGGCGGTCGACTAGCAGTCTGAAGTCGTCCGGCGAGCCCCAGCGGGCGGTCGGGGCGTAGTAGCCGGTCACCTGGTAGCCCCAGGAAGGGGTGTAGGGATGTTCCGCCACGGGCAGGAACTCGACGTGTGTGAAGCCCATTTCGGTGACGTATTCGACCAGTTCGTCGGCCAGTTCGCGGTACCCCAGCCCCTCGTGCCAGGAGCCGATGTGGACCTCGTAGACCGACATCGGGCCGTTGTGCGGGTTCGAGCGGGCGCGGGCGGCCATCCACTCGGCGTCGCCCCACTGGTAGTCGGAGTCCTCCACCACCGAGGCGGTGGCCGGCGGGGCCTCGGTCCGCCGGGCCATCGGGTCGGCTTTCTGGATCCAGTTGCCGTCGCGGGTCTGGATCTCGTATTTGTACTTCGCGCCGGCTCCGACTCCGGGCACAAAAACCTCCCAGACGCCGGCCGACCCGAGCGAGCGCATCGCCGTCGCCCCCGACGTCCAGGAGTTGAAGTCGCCGATGACGCGCACGGCCTGGGCGTCCGGCGCCCAGACGGCGAAAGACGTGCCGCGGACCTCGCCCATGGCCGAGGGGTAAGTTCGCACGCGGGCGCCGAGCGCCCGCCAGAGTTCCTCGTGGCGGCCCTCGCCGATCAATTGGAGGTCCAGTTCGCCGAGCGTCGGCAAGAAACGGTAAGGGTCGTCGGTCCGGCTGGTCGTCTCGCCGTAGGTGACCTCGACCCGGTAGTCCGGGACCTGGTCGCCCTCCAAGACCGCGACCCAGATGCCGTCCTGTTCGTGGACGGCCTCGATCTTGGCGTCCGGGGTGACGAAGACCACGGCATCGGCCAACGGTCGCAAAGTCCGAATGGTCACCGCGCCGTCCAAAACATGGGGCCCCAAAACCGAATGGGGGTCGTAATACATGCCGTGGGCGACGGCCCAAAGCACTGACGAATCGACTGGCAGAGGTGCAGGGCTACTCATCCCTTAACTCTTGCACGAATTGGGCGGCCCGCGGTCAAATGCGCCCGTCCGGGCCGAGCGGCTGGATGTGGATTACGTGGCCGGGCAGGGCGTGCGGGTCGAGACGGACGAAGGGTCGCGCGCCCCACTCGTAAACCGTGTCCGAGAGCAGGTCGTGGGCGCGCAGCAGCGGCCTTTCGGCGTCATCGGGAGCGTCGGCGAGACCCAAAGCCGCCAAATCCAACTGGATGAACGACTCGCGGACGTTGAACGGGTCGAGGCTCAAAACCACCAGGACCGTGTCGGCGGCGCCGTCGGGGGAGTGCTCCGGGGCGATCCGGCGCGAATAGGCCACGGTCGCCTCGTCCGAGGTCGGATGGATTGTGACGTTGCGCAGGCGGCGCAGGGCCGGATGGCCGGCCCGGATGGCGTTCAGCCGGCCGAGCAGGCCGGACATGAAGACCGCCCGCGGCGAGGCGAAGTCGCGCGCCTTGTATTCGTACTTCTCGTTGTCGAGTTGTTCCTCGCTGCCCGGCCGGGCGACGTGTTCGGCCAGCTCATAGCCGGAGTAGATACCCCAGGTGGGGGCGAAGGTGGCGGCCAGGATGGCCCGGATCTTG
>JAITKC010000259.1 GCA_031278665.1 Bifidobacteriaceae bacterium
GGTTTCGCGGCCATGCCGGCGGTGCTCGCCCTATATCTGCTGGCCGTCCGTCCGCCCGCCGCTGAGCCCGCTGCCGCGCCGGCCGGCCGTTGGCCGGGGCCCAGGCGCATCGGCTTGACTGTCGGCTCACCGCTGCGCGACCTGGCCTGGGCGCGCCGGGGCGCGCCGACTGTCTGGCCGTTGCTCGTGGGGCCGGGCCACGGGCGGGGCGACGCCGGCGCGGGCTCCGCGGTGGACTGCGAAGCGGGCGGGCGGACGGCCAGCAGATATAGGGCGAGCACCGCCGGCAGCACCGCGAAACCGCTGCCGGCGAGCTGATAGAGCAGGTCCAACCACGGCTTCGGAGAGTCCGAGGTGTTCATCGCGGCGGTCTGGGCGGCCAGCGGCGCCGCCTCGGTCAAGCGGTCGATCAGCCGCAGAATCGCGTAGACCGCCGATTGTCCGAGCGACAGGCCGAGCACAATCAACACCTCGGCCCGCAGCCGGCGGGCCGGCGGCGATCCGGGCCGAACTGTCATTGCCCTAGTATCCACCGCCCGGGCGTCGTCCCCTAGTCCGGCGGCGGACCGGACCGGGGCCGGCACGTCATCGGCGGGCGGACCGACCGACCTCCTCGTTGGCCGCCGCGCCGGGCGCCAGCCGGTGCGAGCCGGCCGGCGATCCGCCCTCGGCCCGGTCGGACTTGGTTTGGTGTTGCCAAATGGCGTTGCGAAGGCGCAACGGCGTGGCGCCGATTTCCTGAGCGGCCCGGCCGACGAGGTCCAGCACCGACTGGTCGGACTGCGGGCGGCCAGTCGCGTTGGCCGCGAACTCGGTCAGCCAGAGATCGGGCGGCACCGTGTCGATGCCGCTGACCAATAGCAGACGCTCCCAGGTCAATCCGGAATGTTGGGAGGGCAGCTCCAACCAGATTCGGTGGAAGTCCTGGAACGGCGTCGATTGGCTGGCGTACCCGTCCCGCAGCTGAGCGGCGGTCTCGACGCGAGCGGCGACGGCGGCGCGAGCGCCTTGGAGGACCAACTCGGCCTTGCGAGGCGCCCGGTCGCGGGAGTAAGCGCGCTGATGATTGCCGATCTGGTCCATCCAGGCGTCGAATCCGATCTCGAAGGTCCGAATCAATTCGGGGGCCCCGTCCTGGTCGCCGTCGCCGCCGGCCCGGCGCCGGAAGGCGCGGTAGCGTTCGATTATCTCGACCACCGTGGCGTATTTGACCCGCTCGGACCAGAGCGCGTCGATGATGCACTCGGCCAGCGAATTGGGGTAGGTGGCCAACAGGGCCCATTTCGATGGCGGCGGCAAGACGGTCCTGACAGCTTGCATGAACCGGTCGAATTGGACGGTGGCGGTCTCGGGCGTGGTGGCAGTCATGGACCGACAACTTAGGCGGACGCGCCGACCGCCGGCCGGCCGGCCGCCAGAATCCCGCATTGTGATCCAGGTCACGCCCTGATTCCGCCCAGGGCGTAATCCCCGCTGCGCCAAATTCCTGCGGTCACGGCCGCGCTCGCCCAGCCACGGGCGAGTCAAGCCGAGGCGTCCGCCCTGGGCACCTTGGGTAGCGGCGCTGGACAGGCGGTCGGCACCCGGTCCGACGGATTGGGCGAAGCCGCCGCCCGAGCCGCCACCGCCGGCACGAGTGCCGCTGGTCGTCGCCTCCTGGCGCTGTCGGCCAAGCCGACATCGGCCGAGTACGCGAGGTCCGGCTCACACACGAGCCCACCGGCCGAGCGCTAGAAGCGATGGTCCGCAAAGATCCTGAGGCGTTTTCGCCAGACCCTGTCTCCCTGCCGGGGCCTGGGGTGTCAAAACTCGCCCGCCGATGCGGAACCCGCGCCCGGGGGCGAGTTTTGACCACCCGCCCGGCACCTGACGCCGACGGGCCCACGGACCAAGGTCATCACCGTGGGGCCCAAAATCCGAGCGCTCCGACCAGAAACCTCAATCTGGGAAAGGATTTAGGGCGTCCTGGCCGCGTCTGGCCGCCGGCCGTACTCAGGCACGAATGCCATGGTCAACGCCACAAGCCCGGCACAAAGCGCCGCCAAGCCCAGCAGCAACGTGTAGTTGGCGCCGGCGATCGGCACAATCACAAAGGTCGGCAGAACGAACGCGCCGGCCGTCTGAGTGGTGGCGAGCAGGCCGCCGGCGCTGCCGGCCAAGCGCGGTCCGATATCCGGCAACAACGCGGGCGCCGCCATCACGAACGGCGTCAGGGCCCCGACCAGCGCGCCGGCCAAACCGAGTAAGACGACCCCGCCCCAGCCGGGCGCCGTCAGCCAGGCCAAGCCCATGGCGGCCATGCCGAAGACTCCACAACCCAGAATGAACGGTTTGACCCGACCGATCTTGGCCGCCAGCGCCGGCAGGGCGGCGCTGCCGATCAACGACCCGATGGTGTATACGGCCGCCAGTGTGCCGGCGGCGGGAAGCTCCAGCCCTTTGTCCGCGTTCAGGGCCGTGGGCAGGAAGCTCGAGTACGTCATCTGGGCGCCCATGAACACAAACATCGCCGTGGCCAACAACCACACCCTCGGATTGCCAATCGCCTCACGCAGATAGCCGGTGACTGACTGGCCGGCCGACGCCTCGGCGGCGGCGCCGCGCGCAGGCACCACCGTCAGCCAGGCAATGAAGCAGGCGGCCGCGAGAATCGCGCCCACCACGTAGACGGCGCCGGGAGATCCGAAGCGGGCGGCCGTCGACTGGACCACCGCCGTTCCGACCGGCGCTGCGGCGAACAACACGCCCATCGCCGGGCCCAGCCGCTGCGGCGTAAACCAGGACGCCAATAGCTTCGGGCTGACCGCTATCAGGATGGCGGCGACCAGCCCCATCAACACCATCGCCACGAAGAAGACGGCGAAGGTCTGAGCGAAGATCCTGAGGATAACCCCGGCCAGCGACACCACGAACGTCACCGAGACGACCCGTTTGTAGCCGTAACGGTCGGTCAGGCCGCCGCTGGCCAGCCCGAATACCACGCCGCCCAGCATTGGCGCCATCATCAGGCTCGATAGCTGGGTGTTGCCCACGCCCAAGGCCGCCATCACCTCCGGCGCCAAAGCGGATACCGCGAGTTGGTTGAACATCCCAACGGCCGTGATCGCGAATGCGACGGCCACGATCGCCCAGCTACGGGGCGAGTCAAGCCGGGGCGCGGCGTTCATTCTGGGCGCCTTGGATCGCGGCGACGGCGTGGCGGGCGGCCACCCGGCCCGACGTGTGGGCGAAGCCATTGGTCGAGCCGGGCACGTCAAGCGTGTAGGTGTCGCCGTAAAGGCCGGAGGCGTCGTTGCCGACCGCGTACAGTCCCGGTATCGGCTTCCAGTCGGCGTCCAGGACCTCCAGTCGGCCGCTGACTCTCAGCCCGGTGCAGGTGCAGGTGGCGTGAGCGGACTGGTTGACAATGTAGAACGGCGGTCGCCGCACCGGGCGCAGATACTTGACGGGCTTGAAGAACTCTGGATCGTAGCCGTCGGCGCAGGCGGCGTTGTACCGCCCAACCGTGGCCGCAAGCACGGCTGGGTCGAAACCGGCGGCTACGGCCAGACCCTCGATGGTCTCGGCTTTCCAAGCGATCCCGGCCTCGACGTCCGCCTCGAGTTCGTCCACCAGATGGGTCATCTTGCCGTGATAAGGGACGAAGTCTCCCAAGGCCACATCGGATCCGTCCTGAACCAGATGATCGACCATGTCGGAGTCGATGATCGCGAACGAGTCGGCGCCCGGCTGGCGGGCGAACACGGTGCCCAGGTTGGCAACGCTCAGACCCTCGTCCTCGCTGGTGAAGCGCCGGCCGGTGTGGTTGACCCAGAGCCACGGGTGCATTCCAGCGGCGGCCGATTGCGAGGTCGGCGCCTTGCCGCGGACGCCGGGACCGGCCTGGACGACGCCGATGTTGTCGGTGTCGGCGCCAATCGCCAGAGCCATGTTGATGCCGTCGCCGGTGTTCGCCAGCGGCGCCAGCGGCGAAATGTGGCGGGCGTTGCGCCCGACCTGGGCATACCGCTCGATCATCGCCGGGTTGTCGACAAATCCGCCGGTCGCGATGATGACCGCCTTGGCACCGACGCGCAGCGAATTGCCGTCGGAGTCCCGCGCCGTCACTCCCACCACCGCGCCGCCGTCCGTGACCAGGCCTTCGACTCGGGTTGAGGTGAACACGTCGACGCCGGCGGTGGCGATGGCCCCGGCCAGCAACTCTTGGCAGCGCGCGCCCAGGCCCTCGGGCCGGTGGAAGCTGGCCAACTCGTCCGGCTGGTCCAGCGCGTAGATGCCGACCAGGTTGTATTCCACGCCAAGCGACCTCAGCTGGTCGATCGTCTCGGCGGAATTGTCCACGAACATTCTGACCACCTCGGGATTCGCCCGGTAATGGCTGTATTCGAGATAGCGGCGATAGGCCTGTTCGCGGGTCGGGAACGGGCCGCCGGTGTCGGCGCGCGCCTTCTGCTCGCTCGACTCGAAGGCGGCCTGACCTTCCGCGAACACCGATGAGCCGCCGGTCTGCGGCTGCTTTTCGAGCAAGGCGACGCCAAGTCCCGCCTGGGCGGCCGCCAGGGCCGCCGATTTGCCAGACCCGCCGCCGCCGATCACCACGATGTCGTATTCGGCGTCAAAGTTTTCGGTTTGCGCGCTCATTTTGGTCCTATCGTTAGGTTTCTTGGCTGGGCGAGGCGGCGGCATCGGCGGCGGGGCGAACTGCCACCCCCTCAATCCGCCGCCCGAGCCCGGCCCGGCTGGGTCAATGGGCGGTCTGACCGGCGTCGACCGCGAAAACGCCGCCAGTGATGAAGGACGCCAAAGGCGAGGCCAACAGCAGCGCCATGCCGACCATCTCCTCCGGCCGAGCCGGCCGGCCCATCGCGTTGAAGGACGAGACCAGTGCCACCATCTGGGGGTCTTCCAGCCAGTTCTGCGTCATCGGCGTGGCGGTGAAGCCCGGCAGCAGCGCGTTGACGCGAATGTTCTGCTTGGCGTAATCGAGCGCCGCCCCCTTTGTGATCCCCACCATCCCGTGTTTCGCCGCCACGTAGATCGCCATGCCGGGGTCGGCGATGACGCTGGCCACCGACCCGACGTTGATAATCGACCCGCCGCCGGCCGCTAGCATCGCAGGGATTTCGTACTTCATGCAGAGGAAGACGCCTTTGAGGTCGGTGGCGATCATATGGTCGAAGTCCTCTTCGGTCTGGTCGGCCATCGGCACACCGACCACGCCGGTGCCGGCATTGTTGACGGCGATGTCGAGGCGCCCGTAAGCGTCCACGGCGGCCGCGACGACCGCCCGGACGTCGGCCGCCTTGCCGACGTCGCCGCGGACGAAGATCGCCTCGCCGCCGTCGTCTTTGATTCGGCTCAAACTGACGTCGGCGTTGGACCGGCCGGTGATCACCACTTTGGCGCCCTGGCCAGCGAACGCCTGCGCTATAGCCTGGCCGATCCCGGTGCCGCCACCGGTGACCAGGGCCACCTTGCCACTGAAATCGAGCAACTGCTTGGGCATATGGAACTCCTCCTTGGGCCGGCGCGTCGCTGCGCGGATGAGACTTGCCGCAAACGCTAGCTAGCCGATTGGACCGCCGCTTTCGAAAGCGCGCCTAATAGTTGCGATCGGGCGCACAACTCCAGCCACCTGCGCCGGCGGCGAGCCCTCGGTCCGTGGCGTCGGCCGGCGCCGGTCGATAGCGTGGTGGTGCGCGGTCGGCGGCGGGCGGCATAGGTCGAAGCGGCCGGTCGCGGGCCGGCCGGCCGGCAGCCCGGCCGACGGCCGAAAACGGCCCGGCCGCTAGCCCGGTCGCCAGGCGAAATCTGAAGGCGGGGGCAATGGAGGTCCGATGAGTGGTTACGCTCCACGGGTGCTGTGCGAGGGGAAGACGATCACCGACATTTCAGCCTGGACGCAACTGGTCGCGCGTACGTTCGCGCCGGCCGACATGCGGCCTTACAGCCAAGCTTTCACCGCCACGGTGCGCGCGTTCGAGCGCGGCGACTTTCACATTTCGCGTCTCGACTTGACTAGCCACCGGGCCCGCCATCGCAGCGCAGACATCGCGCCGCACGGCGGCGGGCGGCTGGTGCTGGCACTACAAGTCGCGGGCCGGGGAATCGTCGCCCAGGACGGCCGACTGGTCCAAGTCAGTGCCGGAGATGTGACCGTCTTCGACACCTCGCGGCCCTACACGCTAGTTTTCGACGATGCCGTCACCTGCGTCGGCGTCGCGGCGCCGCTGGTCCGCTTGGGCTTGCCGCGCGATGCCACCGCCACGCTCACCGCCGTCAAGGTGCCGGCCGGCGAACCGGTCGCCTTGGCCGTGACCGACACCGTGACGGCGCTTGAGGCGCAGTTGTCGGCCTTGCCGCCGCTCTGCCAGCACCAGGCGGTGCGCAGCATTCTGGACATATTCACTATGTTTTGTATGCACATCGCCGGCGGCCGCGAGCCGGCCGACACCGGCTCGCTGGACAAACTGCTGCATTTTGTCGACGACCACATTGACGACCCAGCTTTGGACCCCGCCAAAGTCGCCGCGGCACTCTACATGTCAGTGCGTTCGCTCCACGCCCTGGCGCACGCCGGCGGGTTTTCGGTCGCCAGTTTGATCAGGCGCCGCCGGCTCGACGGCTGTCGAATCGACCTGTCCAACCCCCGGCTCGCCCACTTGACCGTGGCCGAGATCGGCGCGCGGTGGGGCTTGGTCAACCCGACGCACTTCAGCGCAATGTTCCGATCCGAATTCGGCGTTCCGCCGAGTGTCTTCCGCTCCGAAGCGCTGGCCGCCCGATCGCGGCCGCCAGTCGCCGGACCGGGGTGATCAAAGTGGCCTCGGGACGGCCGCAGACCCATCCCGAGGCCAGTTTGATCACACAGCCCCGCCGCTAAGGCGAGCCGCCCGTCGTGTTTCCCCAGGTCGCGGGACCGAGAAAACCCAAGGCCACGGGAAACGGCCGGACCGGGGTGATCAAAGTGGCCTCGGGACGGCCGCAGACCCACCCCGAGGCCAGTTTGATCACCAGACCCCGCGCGGGCGCTTGGAGGCGGCGGCGCGGAAGGCGGGGCCGCCCAAGGCGATCGATTGATGAGACTTTCGGGGCGCTTGCCTTGGCGCTTACCCAAAGCGCGCACCATGGCAATGCGGCCGGCGTCTAACGGGCGGCGGTTGCGCGCCGGTCTCGGCGCGGCGGGCGCAGCAGGTCCGCCTTGAGCAAACTTGAGCCGAGCCGACTCAAGTCGGCTTGACGCCAGACCATCCGGAGAGGAAACTTGAGTCAGTTCGACTCAACTGAGGGAGCCGCTGGCGAGCGGCCGGGCCCGCCGCCAACACCGCCCGGCCGGGCCGGTCGCCCGTGGCTCTCGCACCATCTGAGTCGATGGCCAACCAGTCAATTCAAGAAGGGAAGTCAATCATGGCACGAGCAGTCGGGATCGATCTGGGCACCACCAACTCGGTGGTCGCCACACTTGAGGGCGGCGAGCCCACCGTCATCGCCAACGCCGAAGGCCAGCGCACCACGCCGTCGGTGGTGGCGTTCTCGAAAGCCGGCGAAGTGCTGGTCGGCGAGGTCGCCAAGCGGCAAGCCGTCACCAACGTGGACCGGACCATCAGTTCGGTCAAACGCCACATGGGCACTAGCTGGTCCGTCGACATCGACGGCAAGAAGTACACCGCCCAGGAGATCTCGGCCCGCATCCTCGGCAAGCTCAAGACCGACGCGGAGGCCTATTTGGGCGAAAAGGTGACCGATGCCGTCATCACCGTCCCGGCCTATTTCAACGACGCCCAGCGCCAGGCGACCAAAGAGGCCGGCGAGATCGCCGGGCTGAAAGTCCTGCGCATAATCAACGAGCCGACCGCGGCGGCTTTGGCCTACGGCCTCGACAAGTCCACCGAAGACGAACTGATCCTGGTGTTCGACTTGGGCGGCGGCACCTTCGACGTGTCGCTCCTGGAAGTCGGCAAAGAGGAGGACGGGTTCTCGACCATCCAGGTCCGGGCGACCTCCGGCGACAACAAACTGGGCGGCGACGATTGG
>JAITKC010000286.1 GCA_031278665.1 Bifidobacteriaceae bacterium
CGAGATGCTGGCGGCCCGGGGCTGGTCGGTCGAGGCGGCGCTGTCATTGGAGCTGCCCGAGGACTTGATTGTCGAGCGCTTGGCCCGGCGGGCCTCGATCGAAGGCCGGGCCGACGACACCGAGCCGGTGATTCGCGAGCGCTTGGCCGTCTACCACCGTGAAACCGAACCGATTATCGCCGTCTACGCCGCCCGCGGACTGCTCGCGCCGGTTGGCGCGGCTGGCTCGGTCGATCAGGTCACCGCCCTGTTGCGCGATGCGCTCGAGGCGCCCGCGTGAGCCGGTTGCGGCGTTCGCGACTGGAGTTGAAGACACCCGACCAGCTCCGCCAGATGCGAGCCTCCGGCCTGGTCACGGCGGCGGCGCTGGCGGCGGTGCGCGACGCGCTGGGGCCGGGGGCGGCGGCGGTCGAACTCGACAGTTTGGCCGAATCGGTCATCCGGGCCGGCGCCGCCCGGCCGAACTTCCTCGGCTATGACGAATACCCGGCCTCGATTTGCTTCTCCGTCAACGACGTGGTGGTCCACGGCATCCCCGGCGACCAGGTGGTCCGCCCCGGCGACGTGGTGTCGATCGACTGCGGCGCGGAATTGGACGGCTGGCACTCCGACGCCGCCATCACCCTGGGCGCGGGCGAACTCGACCCGCGGGCCGAATTGCTGGTCGAAGTCACCCGGCGGGCGCTCTGGGACGGAATCGCCGCCTTCGCCCAGGCCAGCCATGTCGGCGAAATCGGCGCCGCGATCGAGGCGTCGGTCAAGGCCGCCGAGCCGTCTTTCGGGATTCTGCGCGACTACGTGGGGCACGGCATCGGCACGGCCATGCACATGGACCCCGAAGTCGTCAACTTCGCCGCCCGCGACCGCGGCCCCAAGATCCGCCCCGGCCTGGTCTTGGCGATCGAGCCGATGGTGGTCGAGCGGGGGACCGCCACCTCGGTCGACTCGGACGGCTGGACGGTCCGGACCGTCGACGCCGGCCGCGCCGCCCACTGGGAGCACACCGTCGCCCGGACCGAGCGCGGCGTCTGGGTGCTGACCGAGCCGGACGGCGGCGCCGCCGAACTGGCCGCCCGCGGCGTCGCCATAGCCCCCCTCGAATAGGCCGCGCCAGCCCCGCCGCCCGCCCGCCCCGGCCAGCGGGCTGGCTTCCCGGTCGAGCGTTTTGACCGCGCTGCTGGTCAAGGGTCACGAACATTGGGAGCGGGCAAACGCCTGGGCGGCCGGTGGCCGGATGGCGGCGACTGGGATTGGAGCGGCGACTTGCCGCCATAGCGTAGACTATCCGGTTGGACCTGTGCGCCTCGGTTCGCCGGGCCGCGCAGACAATCATCGGCAGACAGGCGACAGCGGAGGAACATGGCCAAGAAGGAGGGCGTTATAGAGATAGAGGGCACCGTGGTCGAGGCCCTCCCGAACGCGATGTTTAGAGTCCAGTTGGCCAACGGCCATCGCGTTCTGGCCCATATCTCGGGCAAGATGCGCCAGCACTACATCAGGATTCTGCCTGAGGACAGAGTGGTGGTCGAGCTCAGCCCCTACGATCTGGGCCGCGGCCGAATTGTCTACCGCTACAAGTAGGAGTTGAACGAGCTTGAAGGTCAAACCATCCGTCAAAAGGATTTGCGACAAGTGCAAGGTCATCCGGCGCCGCGGCACCGTGATGGTGATTTGCGAGAACCCGCGCCACAAACAGCGCCAGGGTTAGCCGCCGCCAGGCGGTTAGACCAGGCCGAATAATAACCAAAGACTCATCGCCAGCGCGCGCCCGGCCGGGCTTGGCTCCAATTTGGGGACAAACCAGAGCCAAAGCAGGTTTGGACAGCGCGTCCGCCCCCGGTTGGAGGCCGGGGCTTGGAACCAGACGAACCGTTCCAAGAGGCGACGGGTCCAGACCTCCACGGACTCTTTAGGGAGTGAAGCCTCATGGCTCGTCTAGTCGGTGTCGACTTGCCGCGCGACAAGCGCGTCGAAGTCGCCCTCACCTACATTTTCGGCGTCGGGCGAACCCGCGCCAAGCAGACCCTCGAAGCCACCGGAGTCAACCCGGACACCAGGGTCAAAGACCTGACCGACCAAGAACTGGTGGCGCTGCGCGACCACATCGAAGCCAGTTACCGCGTCGAGGGCGACCTTCGGCGCGAAATCCAGGCCGACATCCGCCGGAAAGTCGAGATCGGCTCCTACCAAGGCATCCGGCACCGCCGCGGCCTGCCGGTCCACGGACAGCGGACCAAGACCAACGCGCGCACACGCAAGGGCCGCAAGCGCACAGTCGCCGGCAAGAAGCAGGCCGGCAAGAAGTAGGCCGGCAAGAAGTAGGCCGGCGGCGGCCGTAAGAGCGGCGCCGCCCAGCTAAAGCAGCACACCGACAAGACCACTAAAGCGAGAAGCAAGGAGACCGGCAGAAAATGCCCCCAAAGACTCGTCAGGGAACGCGGAAGGTCCGCCGCAAGGACAAGAAAAACGTCCCGCACGGCCACGCCCACATCAAATCGACTTTCAACAACACCATCGTGTCGATCACCGACCAGTCCGGCGCTGTTCTGGCTTGGGCCTCGTCCGGCCAGGTCGGCTTCAAGGGCTCGCGCAAATCGACGCCCTTCGCCGCCCAACTGGCCGCCGACCAGGCCGCGCGCCGCGCCCAGGACCACGGCGTCAAGAAAGTCGACGTGTTCGTCAAAGGTCCCGGCTCCGGCCGTGAGACCGCCATCCGATCGCTCCAAGCCGCCGGGCTGGAAGTCGGCTCGATCACCGACGTGACGCCGCAGGCCCATAACGGCGCCCGGCCGCCGAAGCGGCGCCGGGTTTGAGAACGCGCCGCGCGGCATCGTCCAAAAACGGTTGCCGACGGCGCGGCGCCAAGAGCCCGCGGCGGACCTAGGCCGCGGGCTTGGACCAACGAAGCGGGACCTCAAATAGCGGGGGTCCCGGGAAAAGGAAGAACTAACAGTGCTAATCGCGCAACGTCCCGTCTTGACCGAAGAGACGGTCTCCGAATTCCGGTCGCGTTTCGTCATCGAGCCGCTGGAGCCGGGATTCGGCTACACGCTCGGCAACTCGCTGCGGCGAACCCTGCTGTCGTCAATTCCCGGCTCGGCGGTGACGTCGATCCGGATCGACGGCGTGCTACACGAGTTCTCGACTGTGCCAGGCGTGAAAGAGGACGTCACCGAGATGATCCTGAGCCTGAAAAACCTGGTGGTGTCCTCCGAACATGACAGCCCGGTGGTGATGTACCTGCGCAAACAGGGTCCGGGCGAGGTCACCGCCGCCGACATCACCCCGCCCGCCGGGGTCGAAGTCCACAATCCCGACCTGCACATCGCCACCCTCAACGCCAAGGGCAAACTTGAGATCGAGTTGACCGTCGAGCGCGGGCGCGGCTACGTGTCGGCCGTGCAGAACAAGTCCGTCGACGCGGAGATCGGGCGCATCCCGATCGACTCGATCTACTCGCCGGTCCTCAAAGTCGGCTACAAAGTCGAGGCCACCCGGGTCGAGCAGCACACCGACTTCGACCGCCTGATCTTGGACGTCGAAACCAAGCGCGCCATCACCCCGCGCAGCGCCATGGCCTCCGCCGGCAAGACGCTGACCGAATTGTTCGGTTTGGCTCGCGAGCTCAACCCGGAGGCCGAGGGCGTCGAGATCGGCCCCAGCCCGACCGACGCGGCCCTGGCCGCCGATCTGGCCCTGCCGGTCGAGGACCTGGATTTGACCATCCGCTCTTATAACTGCCTCAAGCGCGAGGGCATCCACACCGTGGGCGAGTTGGTCGCCCGCTCCGAGGCCGATCTGCTGGACATCCGCAACTTCGGCGCCAAGTCGATCAACGAGGTCAAGGAGAAACTGACCTCGTTGGGCCTGTCGCTGAAGGATTCGCCGCTCGAGTTCGACTCGATTGGACCGGGCACCACGCCCGAGTTCAGCGAGGAAGACATCACGTTCTGACCCAACTTTGAGGAGATTTTAGATGCCTACCCCGACTAAGGGCGCCCGGCTGGGCGGCGGTCCGGCGCACGAGCGGTTGATTCTGGCGAACCTGGCCACGCAGTTGTTCGACCACCGTTCCGTCACCACGACGCTGGCCAAGGCCCGTCGGCTGCGGCCGCTGGCCGAGCGGCTGATCACCTTCGCCAAGCGCGGCGACCTGGCCGCCCGCCGCCGCGTCATGCGCACTATCCGGGACAAGTCCGTGGTGCACTTTTTGTTCACCGAGATCGGCCCGGCGATGGCCGAACGCCAGGGCGGTTACACCCGGATCGTCAAAATTGGCCCGCGCAAGGGCGACAGCGCCCCGATGGCGGTGATCGAGCTGATCATGGACCCGGTCCAGCCGAAGGCCAAGAAGAAGACCCGCCCGGCGTCCGATGCCGTCGAGTCGGCCGGGGCGGCCGCGGCCAGTTCCGGCGTTGCCGCCGAGGCGGCCGATCCGATGGCGGACGTGGAGCCGGACCCGGAGGGCGCGGTCGAGTCGGCCGAGCCCCTGGTCGATGCCAACGCCCTTCCCGAGCCCGGCGACCAAGCCGATGACGCCGAGCTTCTGCGCGAGCAGGCCGAGGAGGACGCCATCAAGGCCGAGTTGGCCCGCGACCCGAAGGCCGAATCCGACTCGGCAGACTGACGTGCCGCCGCCCTGGTCATGGGCCCAGGGCGGAGAGGGGGGCGACGTGGACGCCGGAGGGCAGGGTCATGGCGTGCTCGGTG
>JAITKC010000301.1 GCA_031278665.1 Bifidobacteriaceae bacterium
CGCCGCGCTCGCCGAGTCCGGCTTTGAGCCCACAACGGGCCTCGAACAGCGCGCGTTTGTCCAGGTAAGGCAGGTAATCCGCGAGCGGGATGCCCTTGGCGCGCCGAGCCCCCCAAAACGGCGGGACGGGGATGGCCGCCCGGCGAAGCCGCTCCCCCGGCGGACCCCCCGGCGGATCCCCCGGCGGACCGGACCGCGCCGCCGGCTTGGACCGCGTCGCCGGCCCAGACCGCGTTCTCGATTCGGACCCCGCGGTCTGGCCGACCGCGCCCGCCGAGCCGTCCGGGCCGTCCGGGCCGTCCGGCTGCGCCAGCCACTGGTTCAAGATCCGCAGGCTCTCGAAGGCGTCTTTGGCGTAGCGCAGCCGTCCGGGAAACTCCGCCGCCAACTCGTCTTCCACGAAACGCCTGGTCAAAGCCGCGCCGCCGAGTATCACCGGCCAGCGCCCGGAGACTTCGCGGGTCGTCATCTCGGCCAGATTCTGACGCATCACCTGGGTCGATTTGACTAGCAGCCCGGACATCCCGATGGCGTCCGCGCCGGTGGCCTCGGCCGCCGCCAGCATCCGCTCGATCGGCTGTTTGACGCCCAGGTTGCAGACGGTGTAGCCGTTATTCGACAACACGATGTCGACCAGGTTCTTGCCGATGTCGTGGACGTCGCCGGCGACTGTCGCCAACACCACCGTGCCCCTCGAGCCGATCTCGTCGCGCGCCATGCGTGGCTCCAAGAAGGCCACCGCCGCCTTCATCACCTCGGCCGACTGCAAGACGAAGGGCAGCTGCGTCCGGCCCTGCCCGAACAACTCGCCGACTTCCGCCATGGCCGGAAGCAAATGGTCGTTGACGATTTCGAGCGGCTTGAAGCCTTCGGCCAGGGCGGCCGCCAAATCGCCGGCTAAACCGGCCCGGTTGCCGGTTATCAGCCGCTCGCGCAGGCGTTCGGCCACCGGCAAGTCGGCCAGGGCCGGCCGCTTGGGCGCCGCCGACTCGCCGGCCGTCGCCGCGATCAGGGCCGTCAGCGGGTCGTAGCCGTCCCGCCGCCGGTCGAAGACCAGGTCCTCGGCGATCGCCACGGCCGTCGGGTCGAGGCGGTCGAGCGGCCAGATGCCGCCCGGCCGGATGATCGCCGCGTCCAGGCCGGCTTTGACGGCCTGGTCCAAGAACACCGAGTTGACCACCACCCGGGCGGCCGGGGCCAGGCCGAACGAGACGTTCGACACGCCCAGTATCAGATGGACTTCGGGGAACTCGGCCCGCAGCCGGCCGATCGCCGTCAGCGTCTCAAGCCCGTCGCGCCGGGTCTCGTCCTGTCCGGTGGCGATCGGGAAAGTCAGCGGATCGACGATCACGTCCGCCGTCGCCACCCCGCGCCGGCCCAGTTCCGCGATCAGCCGTCTGGCCAGCGCCACCTTGGCGTCAGCCGTGCGCGCCTGCCCGGATTCGTCGATCGTCAGCGCCACCACCGCCGCGCCGTGCTCCACGGCCAAGCCGGCGACCGCCTCGAACCGCTCCGGGTCCTCGAAATTGACCGAGTTGATCACCGACCGCCCGCCTAAACGCTCGAGCGCCGCCCGGATCACCGCCGGGTCGGTCGAGTCGATCATAATCGGCAGGGTCGAGGCCGTGGCCAGCGCCCCGGCCAGCCGAGCCATGTCGGCCGGTCCGTCGCGCCCGACGTAATCAACCGACAGGTCCGCCACCTGGGCGCCGGCGGCGCTCTGGTCGCGCGCCAGCTGCACGCAGGTCTCGACGTCTGCGGCCAACATGGCGTCGCGGAACGCGCGCGACCCGTTGGCGTTGGTCCGCTCCCCGACCACCAGATAGCCAAGGTCCTGGCGCAACGCCACCGCCTGGTAGAGCGAGGCGACCAGACCGCGCGCGCCCGTCTTCGGCGCGGCATCGGCGGCCGGCGAAGGCGGGGCGGGCGCCCGCCCGGCCAAACGCTCGACCACCGCCGCCAGGTGGGCCGGCGTGGTGCCGCAACAACCGCCGACCATCCCCAGGCCGTAGTCGCGGACGAAGCGCTCCAGCCAGTCGGCCAACTCGGCCGGGCTGAGCCGGTAGCGGGCCTGGCCGTCCGCGCCGATAGTCGGCAGCCCGGCGTTCGGCATGACGCCGACCGGCACGTCCGACAACTCGGCCAAGACCCGCAGGTGCTCCGACATTTCGGCCGGGCCGGTGGCGCAGTTCAGTCCGATGGCGTCGATGCCGAGGCAAAGCAGCGAGGCGGCGGCGGCCGGGGTCTCGGTGCCGAGCAGCATGGCGCCGCTCGTTTCGACTGTGAAATGAACTGTGACGTGGACGGACGAATCGGCGTCCCGGGCGCCCAGGACGGCCGCTTTGGCTTGCAGCAGATCCTGACAGGTTTCGATCAGCAGCCGGTCGGCGCCGCCTTCCAGCAGACCGGCCGCCTCGATCGCGTAGCCGCGACGCAACTCGGCGAAGCCGACGTGGCCGAGCGACGGCAATTTGGAGCCCGGCCCCATCGACCCGAGCACCAGCGCCGGCCGGCCGCCGCCCGCTTTGGACCCGGCCGCCTGGTCGACCGCCCGCCGGGCCGCCCGCGCCGCCGCCGCCGCGATCTGCCCGGCCCTGTCCGCCAAACCGTAGTCGGCCAGCACCAGCGGGTGCGCGCCGAATGAGTTGGTTTCGACGGCCTGGCAGCCGACTTCGAGATAGGACCGGTGGACCGCCTCGACCAGGTCCGGCCGGGTGATCGACAAGAAGTCATGGCAGCCGTCGCGCCCCTGGTAGTCGCGGCTGGTCAAACCGGCCCGAAGGATTTCGGTGCCGAAGCCGCCGTCCGCCACCACCAGGTCGCTCACGGTCAGCCATTGTACGGCTGGCGGCCCCGGCCTTGGGGCCGGCCCGAGCCAGGCGCGCTAGAGTGAGCGGGTGTCAACAGCCGTAGCCGCTTTCACCGGTTGGAACGACGCCGGTTCGGCCGCCAGCGACGCCCTGACCTTCCTGGTCGACAACCTCGGCGGCGAGTTGGTCGAGTCGATCAGCCCCGAGGAGTATTGCGATTTCCAAGTCAACCGGCCGCAGGTGCGGCTCGACTCGGCCGGCCGGCGCCGCCTGATCTGGCCGACCACGGACTTTTGGACGGCCGAGTCGTCAAGCGGCGAGCCGCTGATGCTGATCCGCGGCGTCGAACCGTCATTCCGCTGGCGGGCCTTCACCGAAGAGGTGATCGAGCGCCTGACCGATTGGGGAATCGACCGGCTGGTGGTGGTCGGGGCTCTGTTGGCCGACGTGCCCCATTCGCGGCCGATTTCGGTTCAGGTCAGCGCCGACAAAGCCGCCGCCCGGCGGCGGTTCGGGGCCGAAAAACCGACCTATGAGGGGCCGACGGGCATAGTCTCGGTGCTTGAGCAGACGGCCGGCAAAACCTACGGAATCCAGACCGTGGCGCTGTGGGCGCCGGTGCCGCACTACATCGCCTCCTCGCCCTCCCCCAAAGCCGAATTGGCCCTGATAACCAAACTGGCCGAAATCCTCGCCCTGGAAGGCCTGCCGACGGCCGAACTGGCCGACGAGGCCGACTCCTGGGCGCGCGGCGTGGACTCGCTGGCGGCATCGGACCCCGAAATCGCGGGCTATATCGCCTCGCTTGAGGCCGCCAACGACGCCCTCGACTCGCCGGCCGCCACCGGCGAGGCGATAGCCAAGGAATTCGAGCGCTACCTGCGCCGACGCGGGCGCGGATGAGCCCTCGAAGGCTCAGTAAAGTTTGATTCCGAGGAGCGCGTCGATCGCCCGGCGCAAGTCGGCGGCGGCGTAGGGGCTGCGTTCGCGGGCCAGCGGGGCGGCGCTGACCCACTCGTCGACGGCGGCGATGGCGGCGGCGGTGTCGAGGTTGTCCGCCAAGGCGGCGCGGATTTTGGCGATCGCCTCGCCGGAGTGGCCCTGCGGCTTGACCGATCGGATGGCGTCGCGCCAACGGTTCAGCCGCGCCTCCGCCAAGGCGACTTCGCGGCCCCGCCACTCCCAGTCCTCGCCGTAATGGTGGCCGATCAGCGCCAGGCGCAACGCGGCCGGGCCGACGCCGCGTTCCAGTAAATCTGACACGAACACCAGATTGCCCAGCGACTTGGACATTTTCTGGCCGTCGTAATGGACCATGCCGGTGTGCATTGTCAGGCGGACCGGCTGGTCCAACCCGGTCAGCGCGCGCGAATGCGAGACCGACATCTCGTGATGGGGGAAGATCAGGTCGGCGCCGCCGCCCAACACGTCGATCGGCTGGTCCAATTCGGCTGAGGCGATGACGGCGCATTCGATGTGCCAGCCGGGCCGTCCGCGTCCCAGCGTGCGCCCGTCCCAGGACGGCTCGCCCGGCCGGGCGGCCCGCCACAGCAGCGGGTCGAGCCGGTCGCGTTTGCCGGGCCGGTCGGGGTCGCCGCCGCGCTCGGCGAACAGCCGGTCCTGGGCCTCGCGTCCAAGTCCGGCCAAGCTCCCGAAATCCGGGTCGCCGCCCAAGTCGGCGTAGACGTCGCCGAGGCTGGAGGCCGGCGATCCGGGCACCGCCACGCGGTAGGCCTGGCCCACGTCGATCATCCGCTCGACCGCGTTGACGATCTGCGGCACCGACTCGACCACGCCGCGGTAGAAATCGGGCGGTATGACCCGCAGGGCCGCCATGTCGGCCTTGTAGACGGCGGTCTGGCGGGCGGCGATCTTCGACCAGTCTTTGCCGGTCGCCCGGGCCCGTTCGAGCAGCGGATCGTCGACGTCCGTCAGCCCCTGGGCGTAGCGCACCGACACCCCCAGGTCGCGCCAGGCCCGCACCAACAGGTCGAAGGCCAAATAGGTGAAGGCGTGGCCAAGGTGGGTCGAGTCATAAGGGGTGATGCCGCAAACATAAAGGTTGGCGCTCTCGCCCGCGACGCTCGGGCGGACCTCGCCGCTGATGTCGTCTCGGATTCGCGGAACCTCGCCCGTGCCAGGTATGACGCTGACTATCGGGCCGGTCCAGGGGTGCATTTAGCTAGGGTACAAGACGCCCGTCGCCAGTAACGCGATCACCGCCCCGCCCAAGGCCAGGCGGTAATAGACGAACGGCCTATAGGAATAGGTCGACACAATCCGCAAGAAGGCGATTATCACCAGATAGCCGACGCCAAAGGCGGTCAAACCGGCCGCGACGGTGTTGCCCCAGCCGGCCGCCAGGTCGGCCTCCTCGGACAGCGCTTTGACCAACTCCAACAGTCCGGAGCCGAAAACCGCCGGCATGGCCAACAAGAACGAGTAGCGGGCGGCGGCCGGCCGGGAGTAGCCCATGGCCAGTCCGGCGGTGATGGTCCCGCCCGACCGCGACACGCCGGGTATCAGGGCCAGCGCCTGGGCCAGGCCGTAGAGCAGGCCGTCGCGGACGCCGATGCCGTCGAGCGACTTCGGCGCGGTCCGGCGCAGGCGCCGCCCGGCGTAGAGGTCGGCGGCGCCGAGCAGCAGTCCGAACCCGACCAGGGTGGCGCCGGTTATGTAAAGGTTGCGCAGGTGGGTCTCGATCGACTCTTGAAATAGGAATCCCAGCGCCACGATCGGAACCGATCCGACGATTATCAGCCAGCCGAGCCGGGCGTCCTGGTCGATCGGCTTGCCGCCCTGGCGCCACGACAGCGTCCAAGACCGCAGAATGGCCCAGACTTCGCGCCGGAAGTAGACCAGCACCGCCAATTCGGTGCCGATCTGGATTATGGCGGTGAAGGCCGCCCCCGGGTCGGCCCGCGAGGGCAGGAACTCCCCCAGAATTCGCAGATGGGCGGAGGACGAGATGGGCAGGAATTCCGTCAGTCCCTGCACAAGTCCCAGGACCAGGGCTTCCCACAAACTCACCCGCAACACTTTAGCCCGGCCGGGCCGTAGGCTGGTCGGCGTGGATTATCGGAACGTGGGCGCGAGCGGGCTGAAGGTCTCGTCGATCGCACTCGGCACTATGACCTGGGGGCGCGACACCGACGAGATGGACGCCGCCGACCAGCTGGCCGAGGTCGCCGACGCCGGCGGGACGCTGGTCGACACCGCCTCGTCGTACGGCGACGGCGCGGCCGAAGAACTCCTCGGCTCGCTCCTGCGCTCTCGGCTGGCAGACCGCGACGACCTTGTGATCTGCGCCAAAGCCGGTTCGCGGCGGCGCGGCGGCCATTTCCATTTAGACGCCTCGCGCGGCAAT
>JAITKC010000025.1 GCA_031278665.1 Bifidobacteriaceae bacterium
CCCTGGAACTCGGACTCGACGCCCAGGCGGCGCAGCATTTGGTTGATCTGCGGCCCGCCGCCGTGGACCACCACCGGTTTCAGGCCGACCCGCCGCAGGAAAACCATGTCTTCGGCGAAAGCCGCCCGCAAGTCGTCGTCGATCATCGCGTTGCCGCCGTATTTGACCACCACGATGGCGCCGCCGAAACGCTCCAACCAGGGCAGCGCCTCGATCAGGACGGCGGCCTTGAGATCCGGTGTCAGTTCGGTCATGAAGGGTAGTCGGCGTTGATCGAGACGTATTCGTGGGTCAAGTCGTTGGTCAAGACGGTGGCCTGGGCCGACCCGGCCCCCAGGTCGACGACCACCTCGACCTGGCGGCCGCTGAGGTCGACTAGTTCGCGCCGCTCGCCGGCCGCGCCGCCCCGGCAGATCGTCACGCCGTTGACGCTGACGTCCACCCGATCGGCTTCGAACGGCGCGTCCTGGGGCGAGACGGCGCCGGCGGCGCTCAGAATCCGGCCCCAGTTCGGGTCGGCGCCGGCGATGGCGGTCTTGAACAGGTTTGAGCGGGCGATGCCGCGCGCGACCTTCAGCGCCCCGTCTTCTGTCAGGCCGCCGGTCACCTTGACGGCGATCTCGTGATGAGCCCCTTCGGCGTCCGCGATCAGCTGCCGGGCCAAATCCTCGGCCAAGCCGGTCAGGGCGGCGGCGAACTCGGCCGGGTCGGGTTGGTGGCCGGATTCGCCCGAGGCCAGCAGGATGACCGTGTCGTTGGTGGACATGCAGCCGTCCGAATCGACGCGCTCGAACGACAGCCGGCAGGCCTCCTCGAGCGCCCGCTGGGCCGTCGGCGAGTCGATCAGCGCGTCGGTGGTGACCACCGCCAGCATGGTGGCCAGCTCCGGGGCCAACATGCCGGCCCCTTTGGCCATCCCCCCGATTTTGTAGGCCCCGTCCGCGCCGCCGGCCAGCGCGGTCTTGGGGCGGGTGTCGGTGGTCATAATCGCCTCGGCGGCGGCCCGGCCCGCCGCTTCGCCGTCCGAAAGGGTGACGACGGCCCGGTGCATCCCGGCCAGCAGTTTGCCGATCGGCAGCCGTTCGCCGATCAGCCCGGTCGAGCAGACCAGGGCCTCCTCCTGTTTCAAGGCCAAACGGCGGGCCAGCGCCCCGGCCGACTGGCGGGCGTCGTCAAGCCCGGCCCGGCCGGTGCAGGCGTTCGCCCCGCCGGAGTTCAGCAGGATCGCCCGGGGCAGCGAATAGCCGCCTTTGGCCAAGGCCATGGCCTCGCGGCTGACCAGCACCGGGGCGGCCGCGAAACGATTGACGGTGAAAACGGCGGCGGCCGCCGAACGGGCCGCCACGGCATCGTTCACCACCACCGCGAGGTCTTTGGCGCCGTCCGCCTTGATGCCGGCCGCCACCCCTGCGGCTCTGAATCCCTTGGGCGCGGTCACGGTCATGGGGCGACTCCGTTCAGCTCGAGGCCGGTTTCCTCTGGCAAGCCTAGCGCCAGGTTGATCGCCTGGACGGCGGCTCCGGCCGTGCCCTTGACCAAATTGTCGATCGCCGCGACGACTACGATTCGCCCGGCCCGCCGGTCGAACGCGAGTTGAATCAAAGCGGTGTTGGCGCCCAGCGCGTGGGCGGTCGACGGCCACCGCCCCTCCTCCAACAGCCGCACGAACCGCTCGTCGCCGTAGGCCTCGCGCCAGGGCCGGCGCAGGTGGTCGGGGTCGAAGTTAGGTCCGGGCCGGGCGCTGACGGTGGCCAGGATTCCCCGGCTCATCGACACCAGGGTCGGGGTGAAGCTGATGGTCGGACGCGGCTGGCCGGCGACGCCATGGGCCAGGTTCTGGATGATCTCGGGAATGTGGCGATGTCCGCCGCCGACGGCGTAGGGGCTGGCGGCGCCGAGTATCTCCGAGGCCAGGAGATGGTGTTTGAGGCTTTTTCCGGCCCCGGAGACGCCGTTGGCGAGCACCGCCACCAGGTCTTGCGGGCTGAGCGCCCCGGCCGCCAGACCGGGCGCCAGAGCCAGTGTGACGGCGGTGACATTGCACCCCGGGACGGCGATCCGCTTGGCGCCGCGCAGTTCCTCGCGCTGTTTCGGCCCGGGCCAGCCGCGCAGTAACTCCGGCATTCCATAGGCCCAGGCGCCGTGGTGCTCGCCGCCGTAATAATCGGCCCAATCCGCCGGGTCCTCCAGCCGGTGGTCGGCGCCCAGGTCGACTAGCGCCGATTCGGGACTGGCCGCCGCGAGTTCGCGGGCCAACCGGCCGGATTTGCCATGCGGCAAGGCCAGCACGATCACGTCGTGCCCGGCCAGGTTCGCCGGCGTGGTCGGGACCAGCGTCCGGTCCGCCAACGAGACGATGTGCGGATGGTGGCGCCCCAGCGCCTGCCCGGCGCTGGCGTTGGCGGTGACGGCGCCGACGCGGGCCTCGGGATGGGACGCCAGCAGCCGCAGGGTCTCGCCGCCGGCGTATCCGGACGCCCCGGCCACCGCCACAGTGAAAGCCATGCCGACGACTATACCGCATGATTATGCGCCGGTATGCAAATCCATGCATCGCCGACCCGGCCAGCGGCGGCCGGGCGCCCCGGTCACGGCAGCAGCGCCGCGACCAGGCGCTCGGGCAGGTCCGGCGGCGTCCCGGCGCGCTCCAGGGCGTGCACGATGACGTAGCCGACCAGCGCTTTCGCCAGTTCCGGCAGCGGCGCGTCGACGCCTAGCTGGCCCGCCTCGACGCCCCGGCGCAGGCGCCGGATCAAGGCCGAGCCGGCCCCCAGCGACTCGCCCAGTATTCGGCCGATGTCCTCGTTCTCGGCGGCGGCGGCGAACAGCGAGCGAGTCATCGAGGCGTTGGCGGCCTCGTCCACGAAGGCGAACAGCTCCACCAGCCACTCGCGCAAGTCGACCGCGAGGTCGCCGGTGTCGGCCGGGACGAAGGCCGCCGGCATCAAAGAGCCCTCCAGCAGGCACTCCGCCACCAATGCCGACTTGGATCCCCACCAGCGATAGATGGTCTGTTTGCCGACTCTGGCCTCGGCCGCGATTCCCTCGATGGTCAGCCGGTCGTAGCCGTTGACGGCGAACAGCCGCGCCGTCGCGGCCAAGATCGCCAGGCGCGACGCCTGCGAGCGCGCGCTGCCGCCCCGCCGCCGCGACCCGTCGGGCTCGGAACCACTCCAATGGCCCAAGCTTCCGGGTTGACTCAAAACCATCTGATCATTGTAGGCTTCGTCTGCGAGACGGACCGTTCCGTCTCGCTCAGGTGCGCGCTCCTGGACCGCTTGAGGCCAAGAACTTGAGGTTTCGAGCCGAACACTCGGCTCTTGGTGCCGGACCGCCAGCACGACCGCTCGCCCGTCGACCCCGGCGGGCGCACAACCCGACAGGCGCGCCCGGCGCGCGGCGAAGGAGTTCCAAATGGCCGAGTTCCTCTACCGGCTGGGCAAAGCGGCGGCGAAACGAGCCTGGGTGGTGATCGCGAGCTGGGCGGGGCTGCTCGGGCTCGCGGCGGTCGCCTACGCCGCCGGCCACGGCGGCCTGGCCGCCAGTTTCGACATTCCCGGCCTGCCTTCGTCCGAGGTGGTCGAAGAACTCGGGCGGGAGCTGCCCGACTACGCCGGCGCCTCCGGGACTGTGGTGTTGCGGACCGTCGACGGCCAGCCGTTCAGCCAGGACCAGCGCGACCAGGTGGCGGCGGCGGTCGCCGGCGCCGCCGATTTGCCCGATGTCGCCCAGGCCGTCGACCCCTTCGCCGCCGAATCCGAACGCCAAGCCCAGGCCGACCAGCTGGCCGCCGGGCGGACCCAGTTGGAGTCCGCCCGCCAGGAACTGGACCAGGGCGAAGCCCAACTCGCGGCGGCGGCGGCCGAACTCGACCGGGGCGAAGCCCAACTCGAGGCGGCGGCGGCCGAACTGGACCAGGGCCAGGCCCAACTCGACCAGGCGTTGGCGGCGGCCGGCCCGGCCGGGGCCGCCAGTCCCGAACTCCAGGCCCGGCAAGCGGCCATCGACGCCGGCCGCGCCGCGATCCAGGCGCAGCGCGAGACTTTGACCCAGGGCAGAGCCGAACTCGACACCCGGCAGGCGGCCGCCCAGGCCGGCCGGGCCGAACTCGACGAACAAGAGACTCAGCTTTCCGAGGCCGAGACCCTGATCGCGTTGGCGGCCCCGATCAAAGTCGTTTCCGCCGACGGCGACGCCGCCCTGGTCCAGCTCGCGTTCACCGAGCCTCGGATGGACTTGTCGAGCCAGTCGAAGCGGGCGGCGATCGCCCACTTCGAGGACGCCGGCATCGAGGACGTCGAAGTCGCCGCCTCAGTCGAACTCTCCCAGGACGTGCCTGACGTGCTCGGTTGGGGCGAAGCGGCCGGCTTGGCCCTGGCCGCGCTGGTGCTGGTGGTGATGTTCCGGGCGCTGATCCCCACGGCCGTCCCGGTGATCGGGGCGGTCACCGGCGTGGGCGTGGCCACCTTGACCGCTCTGGCCTTCTCCTCGGCCGTCGTGATGACCTCGGTCACGCCGATCCTCGGCGTGATGCTGGGCTTGGCCGTCGGCGTCGACTATTCGCTGTTCATCGTCAACCGGCACCGGCGCCAATTGCGCGCCGGCATGGCCCCGCTCGAGTCGCTCGCCCTGGCGAACGGCACCTCCGGCACGGCGGTCGTGTTCGCCGGCGCCACGGTGGTGGTGGCGCTCGCCGCCCTTGGGGTCACCGGCGTGCCGTTCCTCGGGCTGATGGGATTGGTCGGCGCGGCCGCGGTGGCGGTCGCGGTGGTGGTGGCGGTCACCCTCACCCCGGCGATCCTGGGCTTGGCCGGCCGCCGCGTCCTGCCGCGATCCGAACGCGACGCCGGCCCGCGTCCCCCCGCCCCGGACGCCGGCGCGCCCAAGACCGTCGCCAGCGTCGTTAGGGCCTTGGCGGCGGCCGCCGTGTTGGCGACGCTGGCCCTGCCGGCCCTGGATTTGCGCCTCGGGTTGCCAGACGGGTCGTCAGAGCCGGCCGGCTCGTTGGCCGAGCGCGCCGACGCGATCACGGCGGCCGAATTCGGCCCCGGCGCGAACGGGCCGCTGTTGGTCGCCGCCCAGTTGCCCAAGGACTTGGACGATGCCGCGCTCCTAGACGCCCAAGTCGCGGTCGCCACAGTCTTGGCCGACCAGGCGGACGTCGACGGCGTGGCGCCGGTGGCGGTCTCCGAGTCCGGCCGGCTGGCCGCCTTCCAGGTGCTTGCGACCGGCGGCCCCAACGACCGCTCGACCGCCGCGCTGGTCGACCGGCTGCGGGGGCTGGCCTCGCCGGTCGACGGGCAAGCGTTCGGCGTCGCCGGCCAGGCCGCCATCAACATCGACATCTCGGAGCGCTTGGAGGACGTGCTGCCGCTCTACTTAACCTTGGTGGTGGGGCTGACCCTGCTGATCCTGATCCTGGTGTTCCGCTCGCTGGTGGTGCCGCTGATCGCGGCCGGCGGCTTCATCCTCTCGCTATTCGCGACTCTGGGCGCGGTGGTCGCGATCTTCCAATGGGGCTGGGCCAAAGACCTGATCGGGCTGAACGCGACCGGGCCGGTCCTAAACTTCCTGCCGGTCATCTTGGCCGGGGTGCTGTTCGGCCTGGCGATGGACTACCAGATTTTCCTGGCCGCCGGAATGCGCGAGGCCTATGTCCACGGCTCCGCCGCCCGCGTTGCGGTGGCCAGCGGGTTCAAGGCCGGGCGGGCGGTCGTGACGGCCGCCGGACTGATCATGGTGGCGATCTTCGGGGCCTTCGGCCTGGCCGACTCGCCGATGGTCAAATCGGTCGGCCTGGGACTGGCCCTGGGCGTGGTGGCGGACGCCTTCATCGTCCGCCTGGTCTTGATGCCGGCGTTGATGGCGCTAGTCGGCCGCGCCGCCTGGTGGCTGCCGCGCTGGCTCGACCGCATCCTGCCGCAAGTCGACATCGAAGGCGCCGCCCTGGCCGGCCGCCACGCGCTGGCGGCCGACGGCGGCCAAACCGCCTCGCGGCCTTGACGCTAGGGGGCCGCCGGGCGGGCGAACGGGAAGGTTAAGGTTTCGCGGATAGTCGTCCCGGTCAGGGTCATGACCACGCGGTCGACCCCCAACCCGAGGCCGCCGGTCGGCGCCAAGCCGAAGTCGAGGGCGTTCAAGAAGTCCTGGTCGATCTCCATCGCCTCAGGATCGCCGGCGGCGGCCTTGGCCGACTGGGCGGTCAGACGCTGGCGCTCGTCGACCGGGTCGGTCAGCTCCGAATAGGCGGTGCCCACCTCGGTGCCGAAAGCCACCAGGTCCCAGCGCTCGGCCAGGCCCGGAATCGAGCGGTGACGGCGTGTCAGGGGCGAGGTCTCGACCGGGAAGTCCTTATAAAAAGTCGGCTCGAAAGTCTGGCCCTCGACCAGTTCGTCGTACAACTCGGCGACGATTTCGCCGCTGGTCCACTCGTCGCGCCAGGCGACGCCGGCCTTGCCCGCGTGGACTCGCAGCTCGTCGAGGGGGGTGGCAACCGTGACCGGCTC
>JAITKC010000042.1 GCA_031278665.1 Bifidobacteriaceae bacterium
CGCCTCGCCGCCCGGGTCGGCGCAACCGCCCACCGCCAAGGCCGCCACGGCCAAGCCCACAACCGCTCGACGTGGCCCCGCCACACCATTTGATCTCATCTCGGCTCCTTCTCGCGCCGCCAACTGGCCGGTCCCACTATGCGGCATCAGCCTGAACGCCCCCTGTGCGGAGCCTGAGGGAAACCTTGAACCCCGCCGGTCGTTCCCGGCGATGCCGCGCCGCGCCAGGGTCTCGGGGCGCAGCGATCAGGCGGGCGGCTGCCGCGCGATGCCGCGGCGCGGATTTCCGGGGCTTGCGGCGCCTGGCGGCGCGGCTCGGCGGCGCCGACGGCGCCGCCGGCCTACCAGACCGAGTCGGCGCGGGTGATGGCGTCGAACCCGCCGTCCACGAACAGGATCTGGCCGCACAGGTGGGTGTTCTCCTCCGAAGCCAACCAGGCCAGCGCCCAGGCTTGGCTGATCGGTTTCGACATCGGGCCGTTGAGCGGGGTCGGGGTCGCGGCGAAAGCGCGTTGGCGGCCCTCCTCGGTCGAAAGGAACGCGCTGCTCATTGGGGTTTCGACGACTCCGGGGGCGGTGGCGTTGAGCGGGATGGAGCGCCCGGCCCAGTCTTGTCGCGGCGCCGAGCGGCGCACCCAGCGCGAGAATGCCTGTTTCGACGAGCTGTAGATCATGTGCGCCCGCTTCGGGTCGTCTTGTAGTTCGGCGGCCCGCTCGAGGGCGGCGCCCTCTTTGCCGGCCAGCATTAGCTGGACCAGCAGCGGATCATCTGGCTGGAGGCTGTTAGTCGATGACACGCCCACGGCCCGCGGCGCCGGCGAACCCTCGAGCAGCGGCCGCAGGCCCTCCAGGGTGGACACCATCCCGAAGTAGTTGACCGCGACCGTGGTCGGAACCGGCTGGACCATGCCCGCCACGGCGATCACGGCGTCGAGCCGTCCCCCGGAGCTGTCGCGGGCCTGGTCGACCAGCGCCTTGCGCCCAGCCGGGCTCGAAAGGTCGCATTCGATTTCGGTGCCGCGCAAGTCGGCGCCGATAACCCTGTGGCCACGCTGCTCGAGTAATTCCCGGGTGGCCTTGCCGATTCCGGAGGCGGCCCCGGTCACCAAATACGTTCGCATAACTCGCGTCTCCCTCCCGCCGGCGCCGCTTCGGGCCGGTGGCGTTGAATTAGTTGCCGCCGCAGACCCGGCGAGAATGGCTGCCCGCCCACGACGGCGGTCGCGTCTATTTACGAGACCGCCGTTCCAGAATAGTGCCGGCGGCGGCCCCGTCAATAGGCCGGCAAGGCCCAAAGCCGCCCGGCCCGCTCCAGTGCCGACCCGGTGCCACGATCAGGCGGGTCCGGCGGCACGCGGGACGGACGCGCGGCTTCAAGCAGACGATGGCGAGCCGGCATCGGCGGACGCCGAAGCCGGCACGCCGGCCAGGCTAGAGCCGCGCGGGCGCCGGCGGGGCGGACGCCGCGCGCCCGCGCCGCTATTCGGCGGCCGGCGGCGACCTGGGGATCAGTCCCCGAGACAACGCGTCGAGCCAGGCCTCGACGCGTTCCAAGTTCAGCGGCGCGAGGTGGAGGAAAGCCAGGGCGTGGGCTCCGACGAGCAATTCTTCGACGGCGACCAAGTCGGCGTCCGGACGGACCTCGCCGCGTTCTTTCGCCTTGTCCAGCCGCGACCGCAGACTCAGCAGACTCGGAGTCAACAGGCGAGACGCGTCCACCGACGCGGTCACCGGGGCGCTCGACTGCTCGACCAGAAGAGCGCGGATGATCGAAGCCGTGGCATGGTCGGCGGCGACGGGCAGGAACCGGACGTGCCAGTCGAGCAAGTCGGCCGTGAGATCGCCGGTGTCGGCCACGGGCACCGCCGGAAGCGCCAACAGGCCATTCCTCACCAGGTCGGCCACCAGGCCGACCTTCGACCCCCACAGGCGGTAGATAGTCTGTTTGCCGGCCTTGGCGCGAACCGCGATTGATTCGACCGACGTGCCGTCGTAGCCCAATTCGGCGATCAGCTCCGCCGCCGCCTCGCGGATGGCTTGGCGGGTCTGGGGGCTGGGCGGCCGGCCCCGCGGGCGGGGAGACATGAGACCCGAGTTTAGTCAATGGGGCCTGGTGGCGTTGTCACCCGGAGGATTCCAGGAACGCGCTCATCGCGTCCAGTTTCCGGGCGCGCTAGTCCACGAAGGCTAGCTCGAACTCCTTTTGCCCAGCCTCATCGCGGCGCCAACTGATCTCTCAGTCGATGCCGCGCCGCAGATCCTGACGCATGTCGGCCGCCACGTCGGGGTATCCCTCGACGATCGCCGTCTCCTTCGCCAGATTCCAGATCAAGAACGGCATCAGGCCGTTCTGCCGGTAACATTCCCATTCGGCCTCGGCCGTCGCCCGCTCTTCTTCTGCCAATCGGGCCAATTGCCCGGCGTCGATTCTCAGCTCCAGATTCTCATCCCGGTGCTGACCGTCAAGCTTCATAAAGTACTCGACGGGATCCTCTGGGAAGCCTTGTTCCACCAAACACCGCCCGGTGGCATCCCTTCCCGCCAGCATTTCTTGGTAATACTCGTCAATTCCCGGTATCTCGACCGTCGAGTAAACCTCCCACGAAGCAGACGCCCTCCTGACGGTGGTGGCGGCCTCGGCCAAGCAGGCGTTGCCGTCCTCGAACGATTCCTCCGGCAACGTCGACGGCGTCTGCTCAAACGCTTCGCCCGCCCCCGTCAACCGTGAAAGGAAATAGCCGTAGCCAATGGTTTGGCGAACAGCCTCGTCTGCCAGGGCGCTGCCAAAAAACGTGGTGAACATATCCCGCTCAACTACCGCCGGAGCCTGCTGAGCCTCGGTGTACGCCCATCCGCGCCTCGCCATACATTCCCGGACAAGCTGACTCTCACGTTGACGCAGCGCCAACTCCACCTCGGCCACCTGAGCGCCGTCGAAAATATAGGCGTGTAAAGGAAAGAACGCCTGCATCACTTGTTCGTACGACTCGGGAATGTCCTCGGGCTTCAACTCTTCCAGCGGCTTGCCGATGACGGCGCGGTCATAGCCTGCCAGCGACGCCGCCGGCGGCGTCGCGGAGTCGGTTCTTTCGTTCGTCGCGCACCCCGCCAAGACCAGGGCCAACACGAACGACATAGCCGTAGCCTGTCCCACCCTGCGGATAGCCGCCTGCCTCATTGAGCCTCCAAGGATCAATTGGGCCACCTTCCGACAGCGAATCTCTGCGCAGCACAACCAGTCCTGCCACGGCCCTGGGCCGGACCCCAGGCGAGCCGCCCTCAGCCAGCCAGCGAACCAGGCATCAGGCGGGCTGTCAACTCGCCAGCGGGCCAACTCTGGCCCTCGGCTATGCGGCAGCTGAGCAGCGCCGTCCCGGTGCCGCTCGCGCAAATCGTGGCGGCGTCTGTTCACAAGCGCTTGGCCCTGGCCCTGGCCGGCCGGGGCCGGCGGATCGACGCCGAACTGGGCGGAACGCTGGCCGAACGGCTCCGGTCATGACCCAAGGTCCTTTCAATCCACTTCAGATGAGCAGTCTCGCCGGGGCCATCCCCGCCGGAACACGCGGCCAGCGGCGACGCGGAACGCCCGCGCGGACGCGGCCGCCGACCCGGCCGGGCGGGCGGTCAACCCTCGCCCCCGGACGCGACAACGCCATCGGCGGGCGAGTTTTGACCACACCCTCCCCGCGCCGCCCAACCCGGCCCCGCCCGGCCCGGCGGGTCGGGGGTTGCGGGTTGGGTGCTCAGCCGCCGCGCGGGCCGCGATCTGTCCAAGCGTGGGCGCACACAACTTTGGACGCAGCGCCCTGAACTGCGCGAACGGGTCGCCTCCGAGTTAGCCGGGCGCGGGCGACGGCGGGGCCGCGCCGGTTCTGACGGCTCGCAGGTAGCGGTCGCGGCCGGTCAGGTCGCGGCCGGTCTGGACGTCGGCGAACAAGCCGTCGGCGGCGGCGGCCCGGCGGAGCGCTTCGGCTTGGGAGGGATCGTGTTCCATCACGACCACCCCGCCCGGCCGCGCCAGCCGGGCGGCGGCGGCCACGAACACCAGCGGCGTCGCCAAGCCGTCCGGGCCGCCGCCGAACAGGGCCGCCGGCGGCTCGTATTCGGCCACCCCCGGCCCCAGTTCGGCGTCGTCCAGCAAATAGGGCGGGTTCGCGGCGACCACCGCCACCCGACCGGCCAACTCGAAAAGCGGGCCGCCGGGCCGGCCGACGGCGGCGGCATCGCGCAACACCACTTCGACGCCCAGCGGCTCAAGGTTCTGCCGGGCCTGGCCGCCGGCCGCCCAGG
>JAITKC010000099.1 GCA_031278665.1 Bifidobacteriaceae bacterium
CGCGACTACTCCCAGCGCACGCCGAAGAAAATGAAAGCCGCCGCTCTCCGCGGCGCCCTCTCCGACCGCGCCCGCCACCAGCGCGTCCACGTGGTCCGCGACTTCGTCGCCGGAGATGAGCCGGTCACCCGCCAGGCCCGGACGCTGCTCGAGCGCATCACCCAGCGCCCCCGCGTCCTGGTCGTCGCCACCGGCGCCGAAGACGTCGGCCGGCGGTCGGTGCGCAACCTGCCGCAGGTCCACCTGCTGACGCCGGGCCAGCTCAACACCTATGACGTCATGGTCTCAGACGACGTCGTCTTCACCGAGGCCGCTTTGGCCGAGTTCCTGGCCAGCCCCAAGTCCGGTTTGGAGCCGCGACCGACGCACGATGGCGACCGGGCGGCATCGTCTGCCGAGGCGACTGGGGCGCCCAAGACGGCGGCGGACCCGGCGCCAGTCGAGCCGGCCGGCGGCGAGGCCGAAGACGAGCCCAAGGAGGACGCGAAGTGAGCAAGGTGGCGCTGCCGAAGGACCCGCGCGATGTCATCATCTCGCCGGTGGTCTCGGAGAAAAGCTACGGCCTGATCGATGAGGGCAAATACACCTTCATCGTCGCCCCGGACGCCAACAAGGTCGAGATCCGCCTGGCCGTGGAGCAAATCTTCGGGGTCAAGGTCTCGTCGGTCAACACCCTCAACCGCCAAGGCAAGCGCAAGCGCACGCGCCAGGGCTGGGGGCGGCGGAAGTCCACCAAGCGCGCGATCGTGACGGTCTCGGAAGGCACCATCGACATTTTCGGCGCGCCGATCTCGTAGGAGGACAGGACCGACATGGCTATCAGGAAATACTCTCCGACGACGCCGGGGCGGCGCGGGGCGTCGGTGGCGGACTTCGCCGAGATCACCCGCAGCACCCCAGAGAAGTCGCTGGTGCGGCCGTTGACCAAGACCGGCGGGCGGAACTCGTCGGGCAAGGTGACGTCCCGCCACCGCGGCGGCGGCCACAAGCGGGCCTACCGGGTGATCGACTTCAAGCGCAAAGACAAAGACGGCGTGCCGGCGCGGGTGGCGCAGATCGAATACGACCCCAACCGGACCGCCCGGATCGCCTTGCTGCACTTCGCCGACGGCTCCAAGCGCTACATCCTGGCGCCGAACCGGTTGGCCCAGGGCGACCGCATCGAGTCGGGGCCGGCGGCCGACATCAAGCCGGGCAACAACTTGCCGCTGCGCCACATCCCGCTCGGCACCGTCATCCACGCGGTCGAGTTGAACCCGGGCGCGGGGGCGAAGCTGGCGCGCAGCGCCGGCACGTCGATCCAGCTGGTCGCCAAAGAGGGGCGGTTCGCGCAGCTGCGCCTGCCCTCCGGCGAGATCAGGAATGTGGATTTGAACTGCCGCGCCACCGTCGGCGAGGTCGGCAACGCCGAACAGTCCAACATCAACTGGGGCAAAGCCGGCCGGATGCGTTGGAAGGGCCGCCGGCCCCATGTCCGCGGCGTGGCCATGAACCCAGTGGACCACCCGCACGGCGGCGGCGAGGGCAAGACCTCCGGCGGCCGCGACCCGGTCAGCCCCTGGGGCAAGCCGGAGGGCCGGACGCGCAAGCGCGGCAAGGCCAGCGACAAGTTGATCATCCGCCGCCGGCGCACCGGCAAGAAGCGCTGATAGGGAGAAGACGACGATGCCTCGGAGCTTGAAAAAGGGTCCGTTCGTGGACGACCAGCTGCAGAAGAAGGTCGACGAGCACAACGCCAAGGGCCTGAAAACGGTGATCAAGACGTGGTCGCGGCGCTCGATGATCACGCCGGACTTCCTCGGCCACACCTTCGCCGTCCACGACGGCCGCAAACATGTGCCGGTGTTCGTGACCGAGTCGATGGTGGGGCACAAACTCGGCGAGTTCGCGCCCACGCGCACCTTCCGCGGCCACGAGAAGGACGACAGGAAGGGACGCCGGCGCTGATGAGCAAGGAATCGAGGAAGGTCCTGGACCTGAACGTGGGCAAGGCGTCGGGCCGTTATCTCCGGGTCACGCCGATGAAGGCCCGCCGCGTGGTCAATCTGGTCCGGGGCAAGAACGCCGAGGCGGCGGTGACCACGTTGCTGTTCGCCCCCCAGGCCGCCAGCCGCCCGGCGCGCAAGGTGTTGGAGTCGGCCATGCAGTCGATCGTGGACAAGCGCGAGGGCGCCGGGCTGGCGGTCGACCGCTCCGCCCTCTATGTGGCGGAGGCGTACGTCGACGAGGGGCCCACCATGAAGCGTTTCCGGCCCCGGGCCAAGGGCCGCGCCGCGCGCATCCTGAAGAGAAGCAGCCACATCACATTCGTGGTCCGCGAAGCTGAGCGGGCCGGCAAGAAGGAGAGGACCCGCTAGTGGGACAGAAGGTCAACCCGCTGGGCTTCCGGCTGGGGATCACCACCGACCACCGCTCACGGTGGTTCGCGGACTCCACCAAACCGGGTCAGCGCTACCGCGACTACGTGAAGGAGGACGTGGCCATCCGCCGCCTGATGGCGACCGGCCTGGAGCGGGCCGGGATCGCCAAGGTGGAGATCGAGCGCAGCCGCGACCGGGTGCGGATCGACATCCACACCGCCCGCCCCGGCATTGTGATCGGGCGGCGTGGCGCCGAGGCCGACCGCATCCGCGGCGAGTTGGAGAAGCTGACCGGCAAACAGGTCCAGTTGAACATCCTGGAGGTGAAGAACCCGGAGATCAACGCCCAGCTGGTGGCCCAGGGCATCGCCGAGCAGCTGGCCAGCCGGGTGTCCTTCCGCCGGGCCATGCGCAAGGGCTTGCAGTCGGCGCAGCGCGCCGGCGCCAAGGGCGTCAGGGTGCAGTGCTCGGGCCGTCTTGGCGGCGCCGAGATGTCGCGCTCGGAGTTCTACCGCGAGGGCCGGGTGCCGTTGCACACCCTGCGGGCGAACATCGACTACGGCTTCTTCGAGGCCCGCACCACCTTCGGGCGGATCGGCGTCAAGGTCTGGATCTACAAGGGCGACATGACAGAGCGCGAGTTCGCCCGCCAGCAGGCGGCCGCGCCCAGGCCGGCCCGCGGGGGCAGGGGCGAGCGCGGCGACCGCGACCGCTCGCGCCCGCGCCGGAACGATGGCGGCCGCCCGCCCCGCGATCAGGCGCCGGCCGGCGCCGTCACCGGAACGGAGGCCTGAGCCATGCTGATCCCGCGTCGCGTCAAGCACCGCAAACAGCACCACCCCAAGCGCACCGGCGCCGCCAAGGGCGGCACCACCATCGCTTTCGGCGACTACGGCATCCAAGCCTTGGAGCCGGCCTATTTGACCAACCGGCAAATCGAGGCCGCCCGTATCGCCATGACCCGCCACGTCAAGCGCGGCGGCAAGGTCTGGATCAACGTCTTCCCCGACCGGCCTTTGACCAAGAAGCCGGCCGAGACCCGGATGGGCTCCGGCAAGGGCTCGCCGGAGTGGTGGATCGCCAACATCAAACCCGGCCGCGTGGTCTTCGAGCTGTCCGGCGTGCCTGAGCCGCTGGCCCGCGAGGCGATGACCCGGGCGATGCACAAACTGCCCATGAAGTGCCGTTTTATCCGCCGAGAGGGTGGTGACTGAAATGGCTGTCGGCTCCAAAGACCTGATGCCGGACCAACTCGACCTGCTGGACGACGAACGCTTGCGGGCGGCCTTGACCCGGTCCAAGGAGGAACTGTTCAACCTCCGCTTCGCCACCGCCACCGGCCAGACCGAGTCGCACGGCCGCCTCAAGGCGGTCCGGCGCGACATCGCCCGCATCTACACCGTCCTGCGCGAACGCGAGCTCGGCATCCGGACCGCGCCCACCTCGAATCTGGAGGATGAGAAGAAGAAGTGAGCACCTCCCAACAGGCGCCGCAGCGCACCTCACACCGCAAGACCAGGCGCGGCCTGGTGGTGAGCGACAAGATGACCAAGACCGTGGTGGTCCGGTTGGAAGACCGGGTCAAGCACCCCTTGTACGGCAAGGTCCTGACCAGGACCAGCAAAGTCAAGGCCCACGACGAGGCGGAGACCGCCGGCGTCGGCGACCTGGTGCTGATCATGGAGACCCGCCCGCTCTCCGCCACCAAGCGCTGGCGCGTGGTGGAGATCCTTGAGAAGGCCAAGTAGGGGATAGGACATGATTCAGCAGGAGAGCCGCCTGAGGGTGGCGGACAACACCGGCGCCAAAGTGATCTTGTGCATCCGCGTGCTCGGAGGCTCGGGCCGGCGCTACGCCTCGATCGGGGACACCATCGTGGCCACCGTCAAGGACGCGATTCCCGGCGGCGGCGTCAAGAAGGGCGACGTCGTCAAGGCCGTCGTGGTCCGGGTGGCCAAGGAGCGCCGCCGGCCGGACGGTTCTTACATCCGCTTCGACGAGAACGCGGCCGTGATCTTGAAGCCAGACGGCGAGCCCCGCGGCACCCGCATTTTCGGCCCGGTGGGCCGCGAGCTGCGGGACAAGAAGTTCATGAAGATCATCTCACTGGCCCCGGAGGTGCTGTAGGCATGGCCAAGATCAAGAAGGGCGACCTGGTACAGGTCATCTCGGGGCGCGACCGGGGCAAGCAGGGCCGGGTGCTGGAAGTCATCAAGGCGTCTGACCGGCTGATCGTCGAGAGCGTCCAACGGGTCACCAAGCACAACAAGATCGGCCAGTCCGCCCGCGGCGGCAAGACCGGCGGCATCGAGACCATCGAGGCCCCGATCCACGTCTCGAATGTGATGCTGGTGGACCCGGTGACCAAGAAGCCGACCCGGGTCGGCCACCGTGAGGAGACCGTCGAACGGGACGGGCGCACCCGGGTGGTGCGGGTGCGTTACGCCAAGAAGTCCGGTAAGGAGCTGTAGCCGCGATGGCAACCAAGACACCAGCCAAGACTGCGACCAAGCAGAAGCCGGCCGGGACGGCGGCCAAGCAGAAGCCGGCCCAAGCGTCGGCGAAGAAGTCGGCCGCGGCTCCCAAGTCGAAGGGCGCGGCCGCGGGCGAGGCCCGCGGCCCGGCGCCGACCACCCCCAGGCTCAAAGTCCGCTACCGCCAGGAGATTCTGCCGGCGCTGGTCAAAGAGTTCGACTTGGCCAACGTCAACCAGGCCCCCGGCCTGACCAAGATCGTGGTCAACATGGGCGTGGGCGAGGCCGCCCGGGACTCAAAACTGATCGACGGCGCGGTCAAGGATTTGGCCCTGATCACCGGCCAGAAGGCCACCGTGACCCGGGCGCGCAAGTCGATCGCCCAGTTCAAGCTGCGTGAGGGCATGCCCATCGGCGCCCACGTGACGCTGCGCGGGGACCGGATGTGGGAGTTCTTAGACCGGTTGTTGACCACCGCCCTGCCCCGCATCCGCGACTTCCGCGGCCTGTCCGACCGCCAGTTCGACGGCCGCGGCAATTACACTTTCGGCCTCACCGAGCAGTCCATGTTCCATGAGATCGACCAAGACCACATCGACCGCGTCCGCGGCATGGACATCACCGTGGTGACCACCGCCAAGGACGATGGCGAGGGGCGGGCGCTGCTGCGTCGGCTCGGCTTCCCATTCAAGGAGAACAACTGACGTGGCCAAGAAAGCACTGATCGTCAAGGCGGCACGGACCCCGAAGTTCAAGGTGCGGGCCTACACCCGCTGCAACCGCTGCGGCCGTCCCCGCAGCGTCTACCGCAAATTCGGGCTCTGCCGGGTGTGCCTGCGGCAAATGACACACCTCGGCGAGCTGCCCGGAATGACTAAGTCCAGCTGGTAAACGACTACGCCACAGGTCCCAGCGGGCCGGCCGGGCCGGCCCGCCGCGGGAAACCGGGGCGAGGAAGGTGG
>JAITKC010000103.1 GCA_031278665.1 Bifidobacteriaceae bacterium
CGGTCGCCAAAGACATCGCCAATACGCTACTGGCGGCGTTCGGCGCCGAAGCGACATCGGACGATGCCGTCGCTGAAATCCACATCGTCTACACACATTTCCGCAATATGGTGTCCCAGGCGCCGCGGATAGTACGTATGCTGCCGCTTGAATTCGTTGAAGAGCAAGACAGCGAGGAAATCGTCGTAACTCGTGAAACCGCGACCGGCAGTAAGGAAAAGGCTGAAGTTTTCCCTCTGTACAGTTTTGAACCGAGCCCCGAAGGCGTACTGGACGCGCTGCTGCCTCGGTACGTACGTTCGCGCATCCTTGACTGCCTGCTGCAGGCGGCGGCATCGGAACTGGCCAACCGGCAACGCGCCATGCACACGGCCACCGACAACGCCGAAGACCTGGTGCGCAAGTACACCCGCCTGGCCAACCAAGCCCGCCAGGCCGACATAACCCAAGAGATCAGCGAAATCGTGTCCGGCGCCGACGCCCTGGCGGCCGGGCGCTGAGCGACGCGGACGGACCAACCCAACCGAAGGAAGACGCAGACATCATGACCAGCAGCACCGTCGAAGCCCAGGTCACACGCGATCCGGCGCCCGCTCAGGGGCGCGTGGCGCGAGTGATCGGACCAGTGGTGGACGTGGAGTTCCCGGGCGACGCCATCCCGGACATTTACAACGCGCTCACCTGCGAAATCGAACTCGAAGAAGAAGGCGCGGGCAAACGCCGCGTCGCCGTGACCCTCGAGGTGGAGCAGCACCTGGGCGACAACCTGGTCCGGGCCATCTCGATGAAGCCGACCGACGGACTGGTCCGCGGCGCCGTGGTCCAAGACACCGGCGGCCCGATCTCGGTGCCGGTCGGCGACGTCACCAAGGGGCACGTCTTCAACGTCATCGGCGACGTGCTCAACTTGGAGCCGGGCGAACGGTTCGAGGCGACCGAGCGCTGGGGAATCCACCGCAACCCGCCGCCGTTCGACGAATTAGAGGGCCGGACCCAGATGTTCGAGACCGGCATCAAGGTGATCGACCTGCTCACCCCCTATGTCCAGGGCGGCAAGATCGGGCTGTTCGGCGGCGCCGGAGTGGGCAAGACGGTGTTGATCCAGGAGATGATTTACCGGGTGGCCAACAACCACGACGGCGTCTCGGTTTTCGCCGGGGTCGGCGAGCGGACGCGCGAGGGCAACGACCTGATCCAGGAGATGACCGAATCCGGCGTCATCAAACAGACCGCCTTGGTCTTCGGCCAGATGGACGAGCCGCCGGGGGTGCGCCTGCGGGTGGCGCTGTCGGCGCTGACGATGGCCGAATATTTCCGCGACATCCAGCATCAGGACGTGCTGTTGTTCATCGACAACATCTTCCGCTTCACCCAGGCCGGATCGGAGGTTTCGACTTTGCTGGGCCGGATGCCCTCGGCCGTGGGCTACCAACCGAACCTGGCCGACGAGATGGGCGAGCTCCAGGAGCGCATCACCTCGACCCGGGGCCACTCGATCACTTCGATGCAGGCCATCTACGTGCCCGCCGACGACTACACCGATCCGGCCCCGGCCACCACTTTCGCGCACCTCGACGCCACCACCGAGTTGTCGCGCGACATCGCCTCGCGCGGGCTGTACCCGGCCGTCGACCCGCTGGCCTCGACTTCGCGCATCCTCGACCCGCGTTATGTGGGCGAGGACCACTACGCCACCGCCACCAGGGTCAAGCAGATTCTCCAGCGCAATAAGGAGCTTCAGGACATCATCGCGATCCTGGGCGTCGACGAGTTGTCGGAGGAGGACAAGATAGTGGTCGGCCGGGCGCGCCGGATTCAGCAGTTCCTGTCCCAGAACACTTATATGGCGACCCAGTTCACCGGCGTCGAGGGCTCGACTGTGCCGCTTGGCGAAACTATCGAGGCTTTCTCGCGGATCGCCGACGGCGAGTTCGACCATGTGGCCGAACAGGCCTTCTTCAACATCGGCGGCCTGGAGGACCTCGAGCGCAACTGGGCGCGGCTGCAAAAGGAGTTGGGCTGAGGTGGCCGCGACGCTGAACGTCGAAGTGGCCGACTGGGTGGGCCTGGTCTGGTCGGGCGAGGCTGGTTTCTTCACCGCCCCGAGCGTTGAGGGCCCGATCGGCATCTATCCGCGCCACGAGCCGCTGCTGGCCATTCTGCGCGAGGGCGAAGTCAAAATAGCGCCGCTCGACGCGCCCGACGTCCGAGTCCACATCACCGGTGGGTTCTTGTCCGTCGACTCCGATATTGTGACTGTGGTCGCGGACGACGCGCGGCTGATTGCTTCGGATCGATAACACTCGGAGGGCGACATGCCGCAGGCGCTGGCCACGGTGTTGGTCGGCCTGTTGGTTGTGGCCGTCGGCCTATTGGGTCTGGTCTGGTTGCGCTGGCAGTACTTGCGCGCCCGGCCCGGTTTGTTCCCCTGTGTGGTGGTCGAGGGCGCGGGGCCGAAGCGGCGCGAGCGGGTTGGCCTGGCGACTTTTGGGCATTCCGCGCTCGAATGGTTCGCCCGCGACTCGCTGAGCCCGGGGCCCGCCCACCGCTGGCCGCGCCAGGGTTTGACGATCAAGACCAGGCCGCTCGACGATCAGGCCCGTTCCGGCTGGCAGGTGGTCAACCTCGGCTTCGAGGGCGGCGGTTGTCTGCTGGTGATTTCGCGCGGCGCCTCGAGCGGGCTGTTGTCATGGATCGAGGCCGGCCCCAGCCGGACCGATTCGGCCGCTTGAGTCGGCCCCCCGGCTGGGCTCGGCGGTTCGGCCGCCCGGACGCCACAGTTCGGTTTGCCCGCCGGCCGCCCGCGCCATCTGGAAGAGCAGGTCCGACAGGCGGTTGAGGTAGCGCAGGGCGTCGTGGCTGAGCCCGCCGGTTTGCCCGATGCCGTGTGCCTCGGCCGCCGCCCAGGCCGCCCGTTCGGCGCGGCGCGCCACCGCGGCCGCCAGGTGGAGTTGGGCCGCCGCCGGCGGCCCGCCCGGCAGGATGAACGAGCGCAGCGGGCCGAGTTCGGCGGCCAACTGGGCGATCACTTGCTCCCAGGCGCTGATCGCGCCGTTGGCGATCCGGGGCGTCGCCGCCCGGGGCCGCCCGGCCGGGGCGGCGTCGTCGTCGGAGTCATCGGCGGCATCGGGGACCGCGTCGTCGGCGTCGTCGGCGGCATCGGCGGCGTCATCCGGGGCGTGATCCGGGGAGGCGTCGTCGGCGGCATCGGGGACCGCGTCGTCGGCGTCATCGGGGGACGCGCCGTCGGCGTCATCGGCGGCGTCAGCGGCGGGCGGCAGCGGGGTGGCCAAATCGGCGCCGAGGTCGAATAACTCCTGGAGGATTCGCTCGGCCCAGCGGTCCAGGCGCGGCGCCAGCCCGGCCGACCGGGCCAGGCCGATCACCGCGCCGAGTTCGGCGACCGCGCCGATCGCGCCGACGCGGGGATCGGTCTTGGCCACCCGGCTGGCGTCGGCCAGGCTGGTCGTCCCCGCGTCGCCGGTCTTGGTGGCGATTCGCGACAGCACAACCATGGCCGCCAGCCTACCGGCGACCGGTCGGCGGTCGGCGTCGGCCATAATGTTGGGGTGCTGATCGACGCCCGGCCCGCGCCGGCCCCCGACTGCTTGGTTGCCGGCTGATGCGGCTGGTGGTGGCGCGTTGCGCGGTCGACTACAGCGGGCGCTTGAACGCCCACCTCGACCCGGCCCGGCGGCTGTTGCTGGTCAAAGCCGACGGGTCTGTCCTAATCCACGCCGACGGCGGCTCCTATAAGCCGCTGAACTGGATGAATCCGCCCTGCAAACTAGTCGAGTCGAAACCGGGGGCGGCTGAGGCCGAAGCCGGCGTGAGGGCCGTCTGGGAGGTCAGCCAACTCAAAACCGAAGACCGCCTGCGCGTCGCGATCTACGAGGTCTTCCATGACGTCGAGGCCGAACTCGGCGCCGAGCCGGGGCTGGTCAAAGACGGCGTCGAAGCCCACCTGCAGGCCCTGTTGGCCGATCAGGTCGAACTGTTCGGGCCGGGGATGAGGCTGATCCGGCGCGAATACCCGACGGCGATTGGCCCGGTCGACTTATTGTTGCGGGCGCCCGGCGGGGGGACCGTCGCCGTCGAAGTCAAGCGCCGGGGCGACATCGACGGAGTAGAACAACTCACCCGTTATGTGGAATTACTCAAACGCGATCCGGCGCTGCGACCCGTCCGGGGCGTCCTGGCGGCCCAGGCGATTAAACCCCAAGCTCAGGTGTTAGCCCAGGACAGAGGCTTGGATTGGGTGGTCCTCGACTACGACGAACTGCGCGGAATGGACGATCCGTCACTGCGTTTGTTCTAGTCTTGGCGCCGCCGGCGCCGCCCGGGCGCGCCGATGCGGCATGCTATATGGGTCACGCCCCTAAAACGCGCTTTTCAGGAGCTGCCGGTGTCCAACGCAGTATCAGGCGAGCGGTCTTACCGCGAATCTCGCATAACCTTTGTTGGCTGCCCAATCGAAATTTGGGGCGACGAGACGCCCGCGACTTTGACGATTGAGGCTTTCGAGGAGATCGAGCTTCCCCCGATCGCCGAGGTCGACGCCTGGCAGGCGGTCGAAGACCTTGAGGCCGAGGCGGCCGCCGCCAGCGGCCTGCCGCCCTGGAGCGCCGCCAGGGGCGCGCCGGCCGGACAGGCCGGCGTCGCTCGGCCGGCCACGGTCTCGGCTATCGCCGCGTTGTTATTGGTCCTGGCGATGGTGCACGGCTTGGGCGCGCTGGGATCGCTGTCGCTGGGGTTGAACGGCCGGGGAATCGGTTCGGCCGTGGTGGTCGGGTTGCTGGCCCTGACCGTGGGCGTGGGCGAGGTCGTCTGCGCCGTCCAGGTGACGCGCGGCAAGGCTTGGTCCCGGGTGGTTGTCGGCGCCCTCGGCTTGCTGGTGCTGTTTTGGCTGACGATGGCCCCCTGGTCGCCGGGCAGTTTGACGGTCGCGGTGTTCGCGGCCTGGCTGATAATCGGCGGTCTCCTGGCCCACCCGTTGACCTCCCGCTTTTTCGCCGACACCCGCCCCGCCCCAACCCCCGCCTGATCGCAAAGCTGCCCGCCACCCAAAACCCGGAACTCGGGGCCTGGCCCCGGGTTCCGGGTTTTTGCGCCGGAAGGCGTGGCCAGACCCCGTGTTCCGGTTGGTTTTGGGCTTTGAGCTTGGGAGCTGGGGTTAGCATGGCGGGGTGCCAAAGGGATCGCGGCGGGGCCGGCGGGCGGCTATGGCGCCCCGGCCGCTGGATTTGGGGCGCGCCCGGGGCGGGCAGGGAGTCCGGGTCGACCTGCAAGACGGGCGCTCTTGGTTTGTGTCGCCGCCGTCGCCCAGCGCCAAGATTTATGTTTGCCCTGGTTGCGGGGCTGAGATCGGTCGTGGGCAGGTTCAAGTCGCGGTCTGGGAGGCGGACTCGCTGTTAGGCGGCCAGTCGGCCCTGGAATTGCGCCGGCACTGGCATCTGGCCTGCTGGCGCGACTTCGCCCGCTGACGGCCGCACGGCGGCCGGGCCGGGCCGGCCAGACGGGCGGGCCGGCCAGGGGACG
>JAITKC010000176.1 GCA_031278665.1 Bifidobacteriaceae bacterium
CCCGCCCCGCCCGGGCCGCCCGCGTCGCCCGCGACGCGCACGCCCGCGCCGCCCGCCACACCCGCGCCGCCCGCCCCGCCCGCGGAGCGGGACCAACCGCCACCGAATTGGAAGACCACCGTCGCCATCATCTGGTCCGGCCAGGCGGTGTCCATCCTGACGACTTACTCGGCCACTTTCGCGGCCATGTGGCACATCACCGCCACCACCGGCTCGGCCCTGTACTTGGCCTTGGCCGGGATCGCCGCCTTGGCGCCCACCGGTCTGCTCAGCCCGGTGGGCGGCTTGGCCGCCGACAGGTTCGACCGCAAACGCCTGATGATCGCGGCGGACGCGACAGTCGGGGGGCTGAGTCTGGCGATCGCCGGCATCGCCGCCCTGGCCGAGGCCCCAATCGCCCTACTGCTTGTCTTCCTGGCGGCCCGCGGCGCGGCGCAGGCTTTCCATTCGCCGGCGCTGACCGCCGCGCTGCCGACCTTGGCGCCGCAGTCGCAATTGGTGCGCCTCAACTCGCTCAGCCAGACCCTCGTAGCTTTGGCCGGCATCGTCGGACCGGTCTTCGGGATCCTCCTCTACCAGATGATCGGATTCGCCGGCGTGCTGGCGACGGACGCGGCCGGAGCCGCCGTGGCGGTGCTGACCATGGCCCGGGCGCAGGTGCCCCGCCTGGCCGCCCGCGCCCGCCCGAGCCCGCTGGCGGACTTCGCGGAAGGTTTGCGCGTTTTCGCCGCCGACCGCTCCCTTGGCGCGCTGATCGCTTTTTGCGCCGCCGTGATGCTGGTCGCGATGCCGGCCGGTTCGCTGTTCCCGCTGATGGTCTACCAAGTCTTCGAGGGCGGCGGCTACCAGGCCTCGTTAGTCGAGGCGGTCTGGTCGATCGGTTTCCTGGTCGGCTCGGCCGTATTAGTGGTCTGGAACGGCGGCCGCCGGCCGATCTGGATCGCTCTAGGCGCCACCGCGGCTTTGGGCGCCGCCCAAGGCGCCTGCGGCTTCTTGCGACCGGGGCAATTCGCCCTGTTCGCCTCGCTGGCCGGGTTGATGGCGGTGGCGATCGGCCTGTTCACGGCCCCGCTTATGAGCGCCATGCAGAAACGGGTGGCGCCGGAGGCGCTCGGCCGGGTCACTGGCCTGTTCCAAACGGTCATCACGCTGGCCACTCCTGTCGGGCTGGTGTTCGCCGGCTTCGCCGCCGAGCGCCTGGGCCTTGGCGCCTGGTTCGCTATCAGCGGCGCCCTGGTCGTCGCGGTGGCCGCCGTCGGCGCGACCGTCAAGCGCCTGCGCCGAATCGACGATCCCCGGACCTCGGCCCCGCCCGGCTGACGCCGACGCGGCGTCTAACACCCCGGAGCGGCTAAAGGCTCTTGAACTTGAGCGTGGTGACTCCGGATATGTCGACGCGCTGGCCGTCCTCGAGGGTGACCTCGACTGTGGCGGGATCGGCTCCCCGGCCGATGATCGCGTTGACCAGAACTTGCCCGTCGGTTGAGTAAACCAGCAGGTTGCCGGACCAATCGCCGGTGGCTTCGGCCAGGTAGCCGCCGGCCGGAATGTCCAGTCCGACAATGTAGTTGCCGGGGGAAAGCTCGTTCGAGAGCTTCGTTTCCGCCGGCCTCAGCGTGATTGTCCCCACGCCGTCCCAGATCAACTCGTCGCCTTCGTCCAGATCGGTGACGTACCGGGCGGCTCCGAGGGCGAATTCGCCCTCGCCGAGCAACTCGTTCGCTTTGAAGGGATCGGTCGGCGAGGCGATGCGCAGGTTGCCGGTCTCGTCGCCGTCGGCGGTGATCTCGTAGTGCCCGGGTTGGATTTCGGCCCCGACCGTGTACTTGCCGGGCGGCAGCGTGGCCGCGACCGCCGTCGAGTTGTCGCGCGTCGGCCCTTGCGGCGCGGGCTCGGTCGGCGCGTCCGTCGGGACGTCGGCCGACGGGTCGGCCGCTGGGTCAGCCGACGGGTCAGCTGGCGAGGGGTCGGCTGGTGAGGCGGAGGGGGTGGGGGACGCAGTCGGGCGGGGGGTCGCAGAGCGCGTCGATCCGCCTGGCTCGCCGTCGCCCCGGCCGGACAATGTCGCGACGCCAATTCCCGCGGCGATCAGGGCGAGGATTACGACCGCCCAGAACCACCAGCGCCGGAAGACCGGCGGCCTTGGCCCTTGCGGCGGACCGCCCGGGTCTGCCCCGCCCGGGACGGCGGCCGCCGCCGGCCCACTGGCCAGCGACTGGGCATAAGGGATCGGCGGGACGCCGGATTGGGGATAGCCCGGCGGGAGTTGCCCCGGCGGCCCGGCCGCCGCCAGGCCGGGCTGGGGACCGGGTTGGGGTTGGCCCGGCGGGGTGGCGGGCGGGAGATACCCAGGTGACCCGGCCGACTGCGGATAGCCCGGCTGGGCGGCCGCTGGCGGATAGCCGGGCGGTTGGTTGGCCGGAATCGAACCGGGAGCCGCTTCTGCGGGCTGGCGAAACAGGCCGGGCAGGCCGAGGCCCGGAGGCGGCAATCCGCCGCCGCGCGGCACCGGCGTGAACGCTGTCGGCTGCTCGCCCGGCTGGGGCGATCGCGGCCAACCGGGGCCTGAGTCACCCG
>JAITKC010000186.1 GCA_031278665.1 Bifidobacteriaceae bacterium
CGACGCCGACTCGCCGCGCCGGGGCGTCCTCGGCCGGCGCCTGATCTGGGCGGCGGTGGTCGTCGCCGTCTTGGCGTTACTCGGCGCCGGCTTGTATTGGGCCTATGTCTGGAGCCAGCGACAGTATTACGTCGGCCCTGCGGACGGCCAGGTCGCCATCTACCAGGGCATTCCCCAGGAGGTGTTCGGCTTTGAGCTTTCGCACGTCGCCCGGCAGACCGGCGTGAGCCTGGCCGGCGACCTCACCGAGTCCTATCGCCAGCAAGTCGAGGAGGCGTCGCTGCGGAACGTGACTTTGGAGCAAGCCGTCGAATGGGTGGACGATGCCGTCGCCCAGTCGCGTTCGGCCCGCCGGGAAACGCTCGGGGGCGCCGGCGACCGCGCGGCGAGCCCGGCGCCGAGCCGCGCGGCGGCATCGTCGGCGTCGCCTTCGGGCGAACCGGCGGCCGGCGCGCCGAGCCGGACGCCGGCCGCGGCCGACCCGAGCGGACAAACCTCCCAGGGGGGCTGACTGTGGCGACCGTTGTGCCCGGGGGCGCCCGACCGGGCCGCTGGTCCGAACTGCTGCTCCTGATCTTCGCCCTCGGGCTGTCGTTCTTCGCCTACGCCCAGGTCGCGCTGGCGGTGACCGGCCGCCTGCCGACCCAGATGGCGGTCCAATGCGGCGGATTCACAGTTTTGGTGATCGCCGTGCACCTGATTCTGCGTTGGCGGGCGCCATACGCCGATCCGGTCATCATGCCGGCGGCGGTGCTGCTCAACGGCGTCGGTTTGGCGATGATTTACCGTCTGGCGTTGCGTTACGAGGAACTCGGGGTCAACCCGGGGCCGGTGATCGCCAACAAGCAGCTGATTTGGACGGTGCTGGGCTTGGTGGCGGCGGCGGTGACGGTGATTTGGCTGCGCGACCACCGTTCGCTGCGGCGGTTCACCTACACCGCCATGGTTCTCGGGTTGTTCGGCCTGGTCGCCCCGCTCGCGCCGCTGATCGGGGCCAACGTCAACGGCTCGCAAATCTGGATTCGGGTCGGTCCAATGTCGTTCCAACCGGCCGAGATGGCCAAGATCGCGCTGGCCGTCTTCTTCGCCGGCTACCTGGTCACCCGGCGCGACGCCTTGGCTTTGGCCGGCCCCAAAGTGGCGGGACTCCAGTTGCCGCGCCTGCGGGACATGGGTCCGATCATGATGGCCTGGCTGATCTCGGTCGGATTGCTCGTCTTTGAGCGCGACCTTGGCACGTCGTTGCTGATCTTTGGGCTGTTCGTGGTCGTGATCTATGTGGCGACCAACCGGCCGTCTTGGATTGTGATCGGGTTGATGCTGTTTTCCGGCGGGGTGGCCTTGGCCTATCGCCTGTTCGCCCACGTCCAACGGCGGATCGAAATCTGGCTGAATCCGTTCGACCAGAGCCTCTACGACGCCCAGGGCGGTTCGGGGCAGTTGGTTCAAGGGTTGTTCGGATTGGCCAACGGCGGCCTGTTCGGGACCGGATTGGGTCGGGGGCGGCCGGATATCACGCCGCTGGCCTATTCCGATTTCATCTTCGCCGCCATCGGCGAGGAATTGGGGCTGACCGGCGTGGTGGCGCTGCTGCTGATCTATCTGGTGCTGGTGGAACGCGGTTTCAGAACCGCCGTCGGCATCCGCGACGGTTTCGGCAAATTGCTCGCCACCGGCCTGTCGTTCACTTTGGCGTTCCAGTTGTTCGTGGTGGTGGGCGGGGTCACCCGGGTGATTCCGCTGACCGGCTTGGTGACGCCGTTTCTGGCCTATGGCGGGTCGGCCTTGTTGGCCAATTGGATTGTGGTGGCGCTGCTGCTGCGGATTTCGGACGGCGCCCGCCGTCCGCCTCCGGCCACCTCCGAGATCGACCTCGGCCCGGTGCTGGCGGCGCAGGCCGCCCGCGACGCCCGTCAGCCGGCCGCGAGCACGCCGCGACGGCCGATGCCGGCCGACCAGATCGCGACCGAGGCGGTGAGGCGCCCGTGAACCGTGAAATCCGGCGCATCAGCCTGGTCGTGACCGCCATGATCCTGGCGTTGTTGGTGGCCTCGAGTGTGATCCAGTTCGCCGCCGCCGGCCAACTGCGCGACGACCCGCGCAACTCGCGCGCCTTCTACGACTCGTTCGACCGCGACCGCGGCCGCATCATCGCCGCCAGCGGCGACGTCCTGGCCCGGTCCGAGAAAGTCGACGACGATTACTCATACCAGCGGATTTACGCCAACGGCGAGCTGTACGCCCCGGTCACCGGCTATGTCACGGTGGTCGGACCGCCTTCGGGTATGGAGTTGATTGAGAACGAACTCCTCCAGGGCACCGACGACGCCCTGTTCTGGACCCGGGTCCAAGATGTTTTCACCGGCCGGAAGCCAACCGGCGGCGCCGTCGAGTTGACCATCGACCCGGCCGTCCAGCAGGCGGCCTGGGACGCCTTGGGCGAAACCTCGGGCGCGGCGGTGGCGTTGGACGCCAAGACCGGCGAAATCTTGGCGCTGGTGTCGAAACCGACTTTCGACCCGAACGCGCTGGCCGTCCACGATCCGACCGCGGTCCTGAACACCTACCAAGCGCTCGAACAAGATCCGGCCAAGCCGCTCGCCAATCGCGCCATCAGCGGCGACCTCTACGCCCCCGGATCGACTTTCAAGCTGATCACAGCGGCCGCCGCGCTCGAGTCGGGGTTATATGCCGCCGACAGCGAGTTGGTCGCGCCGGACGCGCTCGACCTGCCGAACAGTTCGGCCCAGTTGACCAACTTCGCGGACTCGAGTTGCGCCGCCTCCGGGACTATGACCATGGCCGAGGCCCTGGCCGTGTCCTGTAACACCGCCTTCGGCTGGCTCGGCATGGAATTGGGCGCCGACGCGCTGGCCCGCCAGGCCGAACGATTCGGGTTCGGCCGGGATTTGTCGATCCCGCTCTATGTGCGGCCCTCGACTTTCCCCAAGGGCATGGACAAGGCTCAGACCGCGATGGCCGCGATCGGGCAGTTCGACGATCGGGTCACGCCGCTGCAAATGGCCATGGTGGCGGCGGCGATCGCCAACGGCGGCCAGTTGATGGCCCCGCACTTGGTGCGTTCGGAGCTCGACGCCGACCACCGGGTGGTCCGCGAGGTCGCGGCCGAGGAACTTGAGCGGCCGATCAGCCGGACCACGGCCACAGCCCTGAAAGACATGATGGTCAAGGCCGCCGAGACGGGAACCGGCCAACTGGCGCGGGTCGACGGCCTGAGCGTAGGCGCCAAGACGGGAACCGCCGAGACGGCGCCCGGCCAGGCGCCCGACGTGTGGACGGTGGCCTTCGGCGAAGCCGCGAACCGGCTGGTGACGGTCGCGGTGGTGGTCGAAGACGGCGGCCCGCGCGGCCAGTCCGGCAGTGGCGGAACGGTGGCCGCCCCGATGGCCGCCGCGATTCTGGCGGCGGTGTTCCGATGATCGCCCAAACCGGACTGCTACTGGCCGACGGCCGTTACCGTCTGGTCTCGCGGATCGCGGTGGGCGGGATGGGCGAAGTTTGGCGGTCGCATGATTTGGCGACCGACAGCCCGGTCGCGATCAAAGTTCTGCGCCCGGAGTTCACCGGCGACCAGACCTCGCTGCAGCGCCTGCGGATCGAAGCCCGCAACGCCTCTTGCCTCAACCACCCGAATATCACCGCCGTCCTCGACTACCGCGAGCACCAGGGCACCGGCTATTTGGTGATGGAGTACGTCGACGGCCAGTCGCTGGCCGACGTCCTGGCCAGCCACGCGGTGATCGCGCCGCTCAGACTTCTGCCGATCTTAATCCAGTCCGCGCTCGGCCTGCACGCCGCCCACACCGCCGGCGTGGTCCACCGCGACGTCAAACCCGGCAACATTTTGTTGGGGCCGTCCGATCACGTCAAACTGACCGACTTCGGCATTTCGGTGGCCCACGGCCAGTTGGCCTTGACCGACGCCGGCAAAGTCATGGGCACCGCCCAGTACCTGGCGCCGGAACAGGCTTTGGGCAATCCCGCCACCCCGGCCGGCGATCTTTACTCGCTCGGGGTGATCGCCTACGAAGCCCTGGCCGGTCGCCGGCCGTTCCGCGGCGCCAACTATGTCGCGATCGCTTTGGCGCAGGTCAACGAGGCGCCACCGGCTTTGCCCGGGACGGTTGAGCGCTCGCTGGCGAAGCTGGTGATGCGGCTGTTGGCGAAAGATCCGGCGGGTCGGCCGTCCGATGGCGCCGAACTCGCGGCGCTGTTCGGCCGGGTTCTCGAGACCCACCGGGAACTGGCCAGCCGGCTGCTCGCCAGCCGTTCCGGGCAGGACGCCGATCCGTTGGCGCGCCCGGGCGACCATTTGGACACCACCGAACAGCCGACTGTGCCGGCGAACTCGTTGATGCCGCAGCCGGCGCCGGTCACCGCTGTCGGCCCGGCCCTGGCCGAAACCGCCCCCGGCGCCGCCGCGTCCACTCCGGTCGCCGGCTCCCCCGCCCCAGTCGCGAACGCCCCCGCCCCGGTCCCGGACGCCCCCGCCCCAGTCGCGAACGCGCCCCGCCCCGGCGCGGACGGGCCGAGTCCCGTCGCGGTCCCACTAAGGGCGGCGGACAGCGCGACCGGCGACCTAGACCCGGCCGACCGGTCGCCGACGGGCTTTTCACGCGACTGGGTCTGGCCCGTTCTGGTCGGAATCGGCCTTCTCATCATCATCGTCATCGGCTTGCTCACCGCCATCTCCGCCGACCAAGGCGGCGACGGCGGGCAATGGCCTGGCTCGGGAACAGCGGCGGGTGTTGAGTCGATCAGTATAGTTAGCTCGGTGCCCGCGTTGGGCCCTATCACGGAAAGGTAGATCGGTGGCGGACTTCACTCCACGGATCCTGGCCGGCCGTTACGAGGTCGGCGAGCTGATCGGCCGAGGCGGCATGGCCGAGGTCCACGTCGGCCGCGACACACGCCTTGGCCGGACTGTGGCAATCAAACTGCTGCGTTCCGACTTGGCTCGGGACCCGTCCTTCCAAACTCGTTTCCGGCGCGAGGCCCAAGCGGCGGCCTCGCTCAACCATCCGGCCATCGTGTCGGTTTACGACACCGGCGAGGACATCGTCACCGACGGCGCCGGCGTCACCCATCATCTGCCGTTCATAATCATGGAGTACGTCGAGGGCCACACTCTGCGCGAACTGATGCACGATGGCGAGGCCTTGCCCATCGACGAGGCCACCGACATCACCATCGGCGTCCTTTCGGCCCTCCAATACGCCCACCACGCCGGAATAGTCCACCGCGACATCAAACCGGGCAACATCATGTTGACCGCGGCCGGCCAGGTCAAGGTGATGGACTTCGGGATCGCGCGAGCTTTGGCGGAGACCTCCGATGCCGTCACCCAGACCCAGGCGGTTATCGGCACCGCCCAGTATCTCTCGCCGGAACAGGCCCGGGGCGAGAACGTCGACGCCCGCTCGGACCTGTACTCAACCGGCTGCGTCCTGTTCGAGCTGCTAACCGGCCGTCCGCCCTTCCAGGGCGATTCGGCGGTGGCGGTGGCCTACCAGCACGTCCGCGAATACCCGGTGCCGCCTTCGGCCTACGCGCCGGACGTGCCGGCGGTGTTGGACCAGATTGTCATCAAGGCCTTGACCAAGGACCGCAACCACCGCTATGCGACCGCTTCGGAGTTCTTGGCCGACCTCCAAGCCTCCAAACACGGCGGACGGGTCTCGGCGCCGCCCGTGGCGCCGGTGACCGATGACGCCACCCAGGTCCTGGGCCCGCCGGCGCTTGCGCCGGTGGTCGCCCCGCCGGTCAGTTTCCCGCCGCCCAATTTGGCGCCGACGGGCAACCTTTTCACCCAGGCCGGCATCTTGCCAGACGCCGACCAGGTGGCCGAACAAGAGGCGGAGGCCCGGGCCAAGCGCAAGCGCCTGGCGATCATCTCAGTGGTCGTCGGCCTGGCGGTGGTGGCGCTGGCGATAGTGGCCATCGTCTTGTTACAGGGCAACAAGCCCGCCCCGAACCCGGGCACGTCGCCGCCGGTCCTAGTGTCGGTGCCGCCGGTCCCGGACAGTCGAACGGTCGAGGACTCGATCGCGGCGCTCAAAGCGGCCGACCTCCAGGCCGAGGCGGGAACCCCGGAGACCAGCGAGACCATCCCGGCCGACCAGGTGATTCGCTTCGACCCGCCGTCCGGCCGGTCAGTCGAGAAGGGCGCGACCATCAAATACGTCGTGTCGCTGGGCCAAGACGTGGTGGTCATTCCGGACACCGCCGGCATGACCCAAGAAGCCGCCCGCGACGCCCTCGACCAGGCCAACCTCAAGTTCGCCGGCACCGAGACGGTCGAGAGCGCAACCGTCGCCAAAGACAAAGTGGTCGGCTCTAAGCCAGCCGGCGGCGAGCCGGTCAACGCCGGCGACTCGATCACCTTGCTGATCTCGAACGGCAAGACCAAAGTGCCGTCTTGCGAAGGCAAGACGCAATCCGAATGCTTCGTCCTGCTGGACGCCGCCGGCCTGCTGCCGGGCGAGTCCACCTACGAGACATCGGACCAGACCGCCGGCACGGTGATCCGCCTGGAACCGGCGCCGGACACACTGCTCGATCAGAAGGCCCCGGTCAACATCTTCTTGGCGGAGGCGGCCAAACAGGTCAAGATCCCCGATTACAGCGGGGCGGATTGGCAGTCCGTCAAAGCCAACCTCGAGTCGTCCGGCCTGGTGGTCACCGAGGAGCGGGTCTATAGCGACAGCGTCGCGGCGGACCGCGTGATCGGCACCGACCCGGCCGCCGGCCAATCGCTGCCGGAGGGGTCGACTGTCAAACTGATCATCTCGCGCGGACCCGACCCGGCCAACCAGCCCACACCCGACCCAAGCCCGAGCTAGTGTCCGGCGGCGGGCGGGACCAGCCGCGCGGCCGATTGGCGTTGGCGCTGAGCCTGGCGGCGGCGCTGAGTTGGCTCGCGGTGGGGGGCCTGAACTGGGGCTGGCTCGATTGGGGCCGGCCCGGGGCGAACGCCGCCGAGGTCCCCGCCGCGGTCGCGACGGCCTGGGCCGAACCGGCCGCCGCCAAAGCCGACCCGCCCGCGCCGGCCAGCGACGGGCCCTACCCCATCGCCCATCTGCCGGGCGACGTGGATTCGTTCGACGTTCCGGGCGGCCAGCCGACCGGGACGGTGGCCGGCGAATGGTGGGGTTATCCTTCAGCCCTGCCGGTGATCGCCCGCAGCGGCGGCTTCTTGCTGGTCCGCCTGCAACAACGTCCCAATCAGTCGACCGCCTGGATCGCCGCCGACGGCGTCGAAATCACAACCACCCCCTATCGGATCGTCATCGACTTGGCGGCCGGACGCCTCAAACTGTTGAACCTGGGCGAAACGGTCCTGGACGCGCCGGCGGTGGTCGGCCGCCCGGCCACGCCGACTCCGGCCGGACATTTCTTCGTCACCATGCTCCAACCAGGCGCCTCGGCCGGCTACGGCCGCCAGGTGCTGGTGCTCTCCGGCCACTCCGAGACGATCGACGACTGGCGGGGCTCCGGCGACGCGGTGATCGCGATCCACGGGCCGCTTGGCGACGACGCCTCGGTCGACGCCGCCGCAGCGATCTCGAACGGCTGCGTCCGCCTCCACCTGGAAGACCTCGACGCGCTGGCCGAACTGGTTCCGCCGGGGTCGCCGGTCGACATCGGCTGAGCGGGCGGCGACGGCTACGCCCAGGCCAAGGCGTCGGCATCGGACAAAGCCGACGGCGACTCGACAATTTGGGCCGGGCGCAACGACTCGGCGTCGTCTTCGCCCACCGTGACGTAGTTGAACGGCAGCAGCGGCGACAGCCAGGGGAAGAGCGTGGTGAACAAAATCGCCACGATGGCCGCGGCGACGGCCGCGAATAGGATCACTTTGGCCCACCAGGGCCCAGGCGTGTAACGCCAAAGCCAACCGTACATTTCGCTCAACCCCCCTGTCCGGACAGCTCTTCGAGCGGGCCGTCGGCTTTGTCGGCCCAGTAGACCAGTTCGCCCCAGACCACGTAGCGCTGCGCGGCCGAGAACATCGGATGGCATGTCGTCAAAGTGATTATCCGCTTGGTCGGGACCGCGTCGCGCTCATTGGGGACCGGCCAGATCACCCGGACGTCGCGCGGGTAGACGATCTCGTGGGCGTAGACCTTGTAGACGAAGTAGTACTGGGCCGTTTCGACGATCAACGAGTCGCCGCCGACCAGCGCCGGGTCCTCGACCAATTCGGCGACCCGGTTATAGGGCTTGCCGTAGGTGGTGCGGTGGGCCGCGGTCGCGAAGTTGCCGATTTCGGCCGGCCCCTGGGTGCCTTGGTAATGGCCGATCAGGCCCTTGTTCAGGATCTTGACCCGGTCCGACCCCTCGACTATCGGAACCTGGTAGTCCAGGCCCCAGCGCGGCACGTGCATAATCGCCCAGGGCTCGCCGAAGGCCGGGGTGGCCAGGGGCTGTTGGTCGACCGGCGGCGGTTCTGAGACCGGGTCGCGCAGGCGGGCGAATTGGCTTCCCGGCGTGGTGGCCGGCGGCGACGGCGTCACCCAGTTGTCCGTTTCGATGACGCTTTGGCGAATGTCGTTCGCCTCGGCCGCCGCCTCGACGTCGGTCCAGACAAGTTCCCAGACCACATATAGGCCCAGCACGACCCCCATGGTGATCAGGAGTTCGCCGATGACGCCGATCACCACCGCGCCATGCCGTTTCCTCCGCCGCGTTTGACGCTGGCGGCGGCTCAGCGATTGGTCGGTCGGGGCGGACGGCAAAATTGGGGCGGTCGGGGCGGACGGCACGGTTGGGTCGGGCGGGGCGGG
>JAITKC010000282.1 GCA_031278665.1 Bifidobacteriaceae bacterium
CCAGCGCCGGCCCGATCGCCAAATACCCGCGCAGGCCGTAACTGGCGGCGCCGGCCAAGGCGGTCGGCATGATCGCGGCCAGCGAGGCGGCCGAGGCGCGGCGCTGGTCCAGACGTCCCAGCCAAATCAGCAACGGCACCATGGCGATGCCGCCGCCGACTCCGAACATCCCGCTGGCCAACCCGCCGATCGCGCCGGCGGCCGCGAACCGCCAAAGCGGGGCCGGCTGGTCCGCCGACGCCCGGCCGGCGGGCGGCCTGGAGCGGCTCATCGGCTGGCTCTAGAACTCTGGTCGGCCGACGGCGGTTGGCGAGGCGGCCGCCTCGGCGCGGCGACGGCGGGCGTCGTCCCACTCCTGGCGGGCGACGGGCTTCGGCATGCCGATGTCGAGACGCCCGTTGGCCGCGGCCAAGGCCACCAGGACGGCGCCGACCATCAAGGCGATCAGGGCCAGCGGGATGGGCGCGGCGAACCCGCCGAAGAAGATCCCCAGTTTGTCCAGCATCAGTGTCGCCCCATGCCGCCCCGCCTGGGCGTCCGGGCCGCCGCCGCGATCACCGCCATGGCCTCGGCCGGAGTGTCCGCCAGCGAGAACAGGTCGAGGTCGGCGGCGGCCATGGCCCCGGACCGGACAACCCGCTCGCGCAGCCAACCGGTCAGACCGCCCCAGTAGTCCGAGCCCATCAGAACTATTGGGAAACCCTCGATTTTGTCGGTCTGGACCAGCGTCAAAGACTCAAACAACTCGTCCAGGGTGCCCAGGCCGCCGGGGAAGGCGACGAATCCCTTGGCGTACTTGACGAACATGACTTTGCGGGCGAAGAAGTAGCGGAAGTCGACGCCCAGATCGACCCACCGGTTCATGCCCTGTTCGACGGGCAGTTCGATGCCGAGCCCAATCGACAGCCCGCCGGCCTCGTGGGCGCCGCGATTGGCCGCCGCCATGATGCCGGGGCCGCCGCCGGTGATGACGCCGTAGCCGGCGCCCGCCAACAGGCCGGCCAACTCGCGGGCGGCCTGGTACCAGCGGTCTTCCGGTTTGGTCCGGGCGGAGCCGAAAACCGAAATGGCCGGGCCGACTTGGTCCAAGGCGTCGAAGGCGGCGACTAACTCGGCTTGAATGCGCATCACCCGCCAGGGGTCGGAGTGCCGCCAGTCCGAGTCGGCCGTCTCAGTCAAAAAGGCCTGGTCGGTGGTCTGGCTGGGGACCTGCGAGCCCCGGTAGATGAGCGGCCCGGTGCGGTAAACGGGGTTGTCGGTCACCCGCCCAGACTAACCCCCGAAATACTCGGTCAAGATCGCCGCCACCCGATCGATCTGCTCGGCCGGACAGGCCTCGTCGTCCCGATGCGCCCTCGACGGGTCGCCCGGGCCCAAGTTGACGGCCGGAATGCCAAAGGCGGCGAAGCGGGCCACGTCGGTCCAGCCCTGTTTGGCGGCCGGCCGGCCGCCGCCGTGGGCCGCGACCACCGCCGCCAGGCGGGCGATCGCCGGGTCCGACAGCCCGGGCCGGGCGGCCGGGGCCGAATCGACCACTTCGACGCGGTAGCCGGAGAACAAGGCCTCGACGATGCGCGCCGCCTCGGCCTCGGATTTGTCCGGGGCGAAGCGGTAGTTGACGGTCAGGCTCGCCCGGTCCGGCACGACGTTGGCGGCTATCCCGCCGGCGACGCCGACCGCCCCCAGCGCCTCGCGGTAGTCGAGGCCGTCGACGCGGATCACCGCCGGCTCGAATTGAACCAGGCGGTCGAGCGCCGGGGCCAGTTTGTGGATGGCGTTGACGCCCATCCATGGCCGGGCGGTATGGGCGGCCTTGCCCTCGGCGGTGACGACAGCCCGGAGGGTGCCGTTGCAGCCGCCGGCCAACGCCGCGTTAGTCGGCTCGCCCAGAATCGCGAAGTCCGCCTCCAGCCAGTCCGGATGATTCCGCATCACTCTGCCCAGACCGGATTTGGCCGCCGCCACCTCCTCGTGATCGTAAAACACCCAGGTCACATCGCTGCTCGGCTCGACCAGCCGGGCCGCCGCCGCCAGCATCGCGGCCAGTCCGCCCTTCATGTCGACCGAGCCGCGGCCCCACAAGACGCCGTCCGCCAAGCGGCCCGGCAGATTGCCCGCCACCGGCACGGTGTCGAGGTGGCCGGCCACGACCACGCGCCGAGCCCGCCCGAGGTTCGTCCGGGCGACGATGGCGTCCGCGTCGCGGTCGCAGCGCAGGTGGGGCTGGGCGGCCAAGGCGAGTTCGACGGCATCGGACAAAGTCTTCTCATCACCCGACACGGACGGAATGTTGACCAATTGGAGCGCCAACTCGGGGGTCGGCAGCCCAAGATCGAGTCGCACTTAGGCAGGTTACCGCCAATTCAAACCGCCCGGAATCGCGGCCGGGCGCCGATCGGGGTGGACGGCGAACGCCGGGTGGGCCGGGCGGGCCTGGGCCAGCCGGTCCCAGGGGCGGACGGGACCGGCGGCGCGGGCGGCTAACCTGGTGGCCCATGAGCGAACGACTTGCCTGGGGTGTCGGCCTGGCCTGGATCAGCCCGCAGGCCGGCGCCCTGGACTTTTGGTGCCCGGCGCCGCGCTTGGGCCCGCCGCCCGGACCGGCGTCCGGCCCGGTGTTTGACTCGGCGTCCGACTTGGGCGCGGCCTGGCCCGGCGAGGTCGAACTGACGCCCCTCGGCGGCGAAGACCGCGAACGCGGCCTGGTCCGCGTCATCCGACGGGTCGGCGCCGACCTGGACCGGCCGCCAGCCGGCGCGGAGGACGCCTATCTGCGCCTGCAGTTGCTCTCCCACCGCTTGGTCCGTCCCGGCGGCGTCAACCTCGACGGCGTCTTCGGCGTCTTGCCGAACGTTGTTTGGACCAGCGCCGGCCCCTGCCTGCCGGACGGCTTCGAGTCCACCCGCCTGCGCCTTCAGGCGGCCGGCCGGGGTCCGGTGCGAGTCCACGGAGTCGACAAATTCCCGGCCATGACCGACTACGTGGTGCCGACCGGCGTGCGCCTGGCCGACTCCGCCCGCGTCCGCCTTGGCGCCCATCTGGCGCCCGGCACCACCGTGATGCACGAGGGATTCGTCAATTTCAACGCCGGCACCCTCGGCGCGTCGATGGTCGAGGGCCGGGTCTCCCAAGGCGTGAGCGTGGCCGACGGCGCCGACATCGGCGGCGGCGCGTCGATTATGGGCACCCTGTCCGGCGGCGGCCAGACCCGGATCACCGTCGGCCCGCGCTCTTTGATCGGCGCCAACGCCGGCATCGGCATCTCGCTCGGCGCCGATTGCGTGGTCGAGGCCGGCCTATATGTCACCGCCGGCGCCAAGGTGACGGTTTTGGGCCAAACGGCCGGCGCGGTCGCCGGTGCCGCTCAACCCGGCCGCGTCGTCAAGGCCGCCGAGTTGTCGGGCCAGGACGGCTGGCTGTTCCGCCGCAACTCCTCGACCGGAGCGGTCGAGGCGCTCCGGCGCGCCCGCCGGGCGGGCGCCGAACTGAACGCGGAATTACATGCGAACTAGCCGGCATCGGGCGTCGGGGAGGCGACCGGCCGGGCGGTCCGCCCGACCGGGAACGTCCCGGACGGCGGCGCGCGCCCGGCCCGGCCGGCGGACCGGCTGGCGGCGGCCGTTGACGGCGGCCCTGATAGTCGTGGCGGCGGCGGCGATGCTGACCGGCGGCGCTTTGGCGGCCGTCAACCACTTCCTGGGCGCCTGGACCGCCCCAAGCGACGCGATCCGGCCGCGCTGCGTCGCGACAACCGAACTGGGAGAAGCCAGCCTCGACCCCGAACAGGCCGCCAACGCCGCCTTGATCGCGGCCGTCGGCCAGGCGCGCTCGATGAGCCCGCGAGCCGTCGCAATCGCCTTGGCCACCGCCATGCAGGAGTCCAAACTGAGGAACCTCGACTACGGCGACCGCGACTCGCTCGGACTGTTCCAACAGCGGCCGTCCCAGGACTGGGGATCGCCCGAGGAGATCATGGACCCGCTTTATTCGGCCGGCGAGTTCTACTCCGCGCTGGCCCAGGTCCCCGGATTCGAGACCATGGCGATCACCGAGGCCGCCCAGGCCGTCCAACGCTCGGCCTTTCCCGACGCCTACGCCAACCACGAGATCGCCGCCCGGTCCTTGGCCTCGACCCTGACCGGCCACACCCCCGGCGGCCTGACCTGTGTTCTAGGCTCGGCGGACGAGCCCGCCAGCGCCGCCCGGGTGGTCGGCGCGTTCCGCTCGGAGTGGGGCGACGCGCCGGCCGACCTGGCCACCGTCGCCGACGGCTGGGCCGGCGCCGGGACCACGCCGCCCCAGCCGACCGAGGTCGCGTTGCGGGCCGACTCGACCACCCGGGCATGGGCATACGCCCAATGGGCGGTGGCCAAGGCCGATCAACTCGGCATCGACTCCGTCACGGTCGAAGGCCGGGCCTGGACCCGTTCGGCCGGCGTCTGGGAGGCGGCCCCGAGCCCGGCCGAAGACCTCGGAACCGCCGGCCGCGTCACACTGCAACTGGCCTGAATAAAGCACTACTTCCGCTGGTCGAGCGGCAGGTAGTCGCGTTTGGGGTAGCCCACGTAGACCTGGCGGGGGCGGCCGATCTTGCCGGCCGGGTCGGCGATCATCTCACGCCATTGGGCAATCCAGCCGGGCAGGCGCCCGAGCGCGAATAGCGGCGTGAACATCGACGCCGGGAAACCCATGGCCCGGTAGATGATGCCGGTGTAGAAATCGACGTTGGGGTAAAGCCGGCGCTCGATGAAGTAGTCGTCGCTCAGCGCCACCTGCTCGACCTCGTGGGCGATGTCGAGCAACTCGTCTTTGACGCCAAGGGCCTCCAGAACGGCGTCGGCTTGCCGTTTGACAATCGCGGCCCTGGGGTCGTAGCTCTTGTAGACGCGGTGGCCGAACCCCATCAGCCGCACCCCCGAGCGCCGGTCCTTGACCTGGTTCATGAAGTCCTTGGGGTCGATGTCGTTGTCGCGGATATGCGACAGCATGTTCAAGACCGCCTCGTTGGCGCCGCCGTGGAGAGGGCCGGAAAGCGCCGAGACGCCGCCGGCCACCGACATGTAGAGATTCGCCTGGGCCGAGCCGATCAGCCTGACCGATGACGTGGAGCAGTTCTGCTCGTGGTCGGCGTGGAGGATCAACAAAGTGTCGAGGGCGCGGTAGAAGACCTCGGGGGCGTCGAACCGCTCGCCTGGCAGTTGGAAGGTCATGCGGGCGAAGTTCTCGATGTAACTTTGCCCGTGTTTGGGGTAAAGCAAGGCATTGCCTTGGGCTCGGCGATAGATGTAGCTGATGATTGTCGGCATTTTGGCTAGCATCAGCACCGTCGCCAAACTGACGGCCGCCGGGTCGAGCGAGTCGAGCGACTCCGGGTAGAAACCCGCCATCATGTTCACCGCCGCGCCCAAAGTGGCCATTGGATGGGCCCGGCGCGGCATCACCGAGAAGATCTGCCTGAAGTCGTCCGACAGGTACATGTGCTTGTCGATCCGGGTCTCGAAGGCCTCCAAATCGCGGGCGGCGGGCAACTCGCCCCGCATCAACAGCAGCGCCACCTCAAGAAACGTCGAGTGCTCGGCCAATTGCTCGATCGGATAGCCGCGGTAGCGCAGTATCCCGGCGTCGCCGTCGATAAACGTGATCTGGGAGGCGCAGGCGGCGGTGTTGAGGAATCCGGGGTCGAGGGAGACCAGACCGGTCTGTTGCAACAGGGGCGTTATCACCATTCCGTGATTGCCCTGGCTGGCGCGAGTCGTCGCCAGTTCGATGACCTTGTCGCCAATCTCAAGGCGGATCGGGGCCAGTTCGCGGTCGTCGGCAGACATGCGGGACCTCCTCGGCTCGGCGCTGGTTCGTGACCAGCTCTTTAGACGGTTTTTGGACAATTATGCCGGGAATGAGGCTGCCGGGCCTGGGCCCCGGGCCGGGACCGGGCGCGGACCGGGCCCAGGCTGGGCTCAGACTGGGCGCGGGCTGAGCGCGACCAAGGTTAGCGCGCATCTGTAACAGCTTTTGTGTGGCTTCTCGCATGTGTCATGCGATTCTGATAAGTTTGAGTCGCCAGGCGCAGTCCGATCCGACGAAAGGACAACTATATGCGCGAAGTCTCGACCGGCGCGCCGCCGCCTTGGCGCGTCGGAATCGGCGCCGATGACGCCGGGTTCGGCTACAAAGAAGCGATCAAACGCGACCTTTCGGTCAACCCACTGGTCGAGTCGGCGATCGACTTCGGCGTGGCCGGCGACGGGCAGGCCGCCTACGGGACGATCGCCTTCGCGGTGGCCGAGGCCGTTTCCGCCGGCAAACTCGACCGCGGGCTGTTGATCTGCGGCACCGGTCTGGGAATGGCGATCGCGGCCAACAAGGTCCCCGGCATAAGGGCGGCCGCGGCCCACGACTCGTTCTCGGTTGAGCGACTCGTCAGGTCCAACAACGCCCAGGTCCTGTGCTTGGGCCAGCGCGTCCTGGGAATCGAACTGGCCCGTCGCCTGGTGGCGGAATGGCTCACTTATCGCTTCGACCCTAAGTCGGCCTCGGCCGCCAAAGTGGCCGTGATCTCGGCCTATGAGGGGCTGGGGCGGGTTTGACGCCTGGCCGGGGTGGCCGGCGGCCGAATCTCGGCGCGCCCGCCGAGCGGCTATACTCGCCGCAACACCGCCGTCGATAGGACCCAAATGACCAGCCAGCCAAGTTCACGGCGGTCTCGCCAGGAGGCCCGGCGCCAAGCCATAGCGGACGCGGTCATGCGGGACGGGGCGCTTCGACTCGAAGACCTGGCCGCCCGCTTCTCCGTCTCGCTGATGACGGTTCACCGCGACCTCGACGCCCTGCAGGCTCGCGGCATCCTGCGCAAGTACCGCGGGCTGGCGACCGCCTTGGCCACCAGCGTGGTGGAGTCGTCGGTGACCTACCGGGCCGGCCGGCAGTCGGCCGAGAAGACGATGCTGGCCAGGGCCGCCATCGGCCACATCGAACCGGGCGAGGCCGTCTTCCTGGACGACTCAACCACCGTCCGCCACCTGGCGCCGCTCTTGGCGCGGACGACTCCGCTGACCGTCATCACCTACTCGCTGCCGCTGCTCGCCGAGTTGCGCGAAGTCGCCGAACTCTCCCTGGTGGCCCTCGGGGGAACCTATCACCGCTGGTGCGACGCCTTTATGGGGCCGATGACGGCCTCTCAGATCAGGCGCATCAAGGCCGACTTGTTCATCATGTCGAGCTCCGGAATAGTCGACGACGCCTGTTACCACCAACATCAGGAGATGGTCGAGGTCAAGCAGGCGATGTTCGACAGCGCCGCCCGCCGGATACTGCTGGTCGACCACACCAAGTTTGTCAAGCGGGCCCTTTACGAGCTGATGCGCGTCCAAGAGTTCGACTTGGTGATCGTGGACGCCGGCACGGCCGAGGAACACGTCTCGCGATTACGCGGCTATGGCGCGACCGTGGCCGTGGCCGGCGCCACCGAGGGATGAGGAGCGGATTCAGTCCGCCGGCAAGCTGGGCCGGGCGCGGCCGGTCGGGGCCGATCAGAACCTTGACAAGCGGCGACACGCCCGTTAGCGTTTCTAACATATTCTAAGCGAAGTTCACAGAGAAACTGATAGTATTGTGGCTCTGATGTGGCGCTCGGCGCAGAGCGAGCCGAGGTCGACCCGCTTGGCCGAACGCGGCGCCGTTCGCCGCCGCCGGCCGCGGCCGGCCAAACGCGCTCTGGGCGAGGGCGCCGAATGGCCCGAAAGAACCCGAGATCCAAGGAGCAAGCCAAATGCGCGCCGTTGTTTTTGACAGGCGAGGCGTCCTCGCCATCGCCGACCGGCCCGAACCCTCCCCCGCGCCAAACGAGGTGCTGATCAAGCCCGCCGCCGTGGGCATGTGCGGCACCGACATACATGTTTTCGACGGCGAGTTCGAGGGAACCGTTTACCCGTTGGTCCCAGGCCACGAGGCGACCGGCGAAGTGGTCGAAGTCGGCGCCGGCGTCACCGCCCTGCGGCCGGGCGACCACGTGGCCGTCAATCCGTCCACCACCTGCGGCGAATGCGAATTCTGCCGGAACGGTCAGCAGAACATCTGCTTGAAATGGAACGGGCTCGGAGTGGTCGCCTCGGACGGCGCCTGCCAGGAGTTGTTCACCGCCCCGCTGGCCAACTGCTACAAGCTGAGGCCCGACACCGACCTCTACCAGGCCGCCCTGATCGAGCCCCTGGCCTGCGCGATTCGCGGCTACGACTTGCTGGCGAGGCGGCTCGGCCAGCACTACCTGATTTACGGGTCCGGCACGATGGGCCTGATTATGGCCCAGTTGGCGCCGCGCGCCGGCGCGGCCTCGGTCACAATCGTGGACCTCAACCCGGAGCGGCTGAAGACGGCCGCGGAACTCGGCTTCGCCAACGCCCACACCAGCGCGGACCAGGCCGAACGCGCTCAATGGGATGTCGTCATCGACTGCACCGGCTCGATCGCCGCGATCGAAGACGGACTGGCCAGGGTCAAACCGGGCGGTTATTTCCAGAACTTCGGCGTCGCCCCGGCCGATCAGACGGCCGCCTATTCGCCGTTCCGGGTCTATCGGGGCGAAATCACCGTCACCGGCTCCATGGCGGTGCACAACTCGTTCGGCCGGGCGGTCGAGATGTATGAGGCCGGCGCCATCAATCCCGGGCCGATGATCTCCCACTCCTTCACACTCGACGAATACGCGCGGGCGCTCGAGATGTTCCGCTCCGGCGCCGGCCGCAAACTCCAGATCCGCCCCAACGACACCGAGTCGCGGGTCTTCGTCGCCTGAGTTCGGCGGCGGTTGACGACAATTGGCGACGAAAGGCCCCCGATGACTTACCTCCACAACGAACCAGCCGCATTCCTCGAGGAACTGATCGAAGGCCTGATCGCGGCCTATCCCGACCGCCTGACGGCGGTCCCGGGCGGGGTGGCGCGAGCCAGTGCCGTCCCGGCCGGACAAGTCGCGGTCGTGATCGGGGGCGGCTCCGGCCATTACCCGGCCTTCGCCGGCTTAGTCGGTCCCGGCCTGGCCCACGGGGCCGCGATGGGCAACGTCTTCGCCTCGCCTTCGGCCGGGGCCGTCTACTCGGTCGCCAAGGCCGTCGAAGCCGGCGGCGGAATCCTGCTCAGCTACGGCAATTACGCCGGCGACGTGCTGAACTTCGACCAGGCCCAAGAGCGCCTGCGGGCCGAGGGGATCGACTGTCGGACAGTCGCGGTGGCCGACGACATCACGTCCGCTCCGCCCGACGAGCGCTCACGCCGCCGCGGGGTGGCCGGCGACCTCTGCGTCTTCAAGGCCGCCGCCCACGCCGCCGAACTGGGCAAGCCCCTGGACGAGGTTTACGCCGTCGCCAAGCGGGCGGCCGAGCGCACCTGTTCGATGGGCGTCGCGTTCGGCGGCGCCACTCTGCCGGGGGCGAGCGAGCCGCTGTTCAGCGTGCCGAAGGGGCGCATGGCGATCGGCATGGGCCTCCACGGCGAGCCCGGCCTTCGCGAAGCCGACCTCGGAACTGCCGAGGAGGTGGCAAAGCTGCTGGTGGAAGGGCTGCTGGCGGATCTGCCCGAGGGGCTGGCCGGCCCAGCCGGCCAACGCGTGGCGGTCATCACCAACGGTCTGGGCGACTGCAAATACGAGGAACTGTTCATCTTGCACCGTTCAATCGACCGCCTGCTCAAGGCGGCCGGTTTGACCATTGTCCAACCCGACGTCGGCGAGATCGCGACCAGCTTCGACATGGCCGGGTGCTCGCTGACGCTTTTGTGGTTGGACGACGAACTCGAGGCGGCTTGGACGGCGCCCGCCGACGCCCCCGGCTACCGCAAGGGCTCGCCGGGCGCGGCGGCGCCGGCCCCGACCGGTTCGCCCCAGGCGGCCGGCCAAACCGGCGGCCGACCGCTCGGCCCCGGACCGCGAACCGCCGCCCAGACCGGCCCCGGACCGCGACAGGCCGCGCCGGCCAGCCCCGACTCGCGGGCCGCCGCCCAAGTCGTGGCGCGGGCGATCGGCGCGGCGGCGGACCGGATCGACGCCATAGTCGGCGAACTGGGCGCGTTAGACGCCGTCGCCGGCGACGGCGACCACGGCATCGGAATGCAAAGGGGGGCGACGGCCGCCCGGCGGGCCGCGGCGGCATCGGCGGCGGGCGGCGCGGGCGCCGGAACGACGTTGGCGGACGCCGCCGACGCCTGGGCGGATCGGGCCGGCGGGACCTCCGGCGCGATCTGGGGAATAATCCTGCGGACGATGGGCGGCGCGCTCGGCGACCAGGACGCCCCCACCGCCCAAAGCGTCGCCCGGGCGGTCAAAGCCGCCGGCGATGCCGTCACCGCCTTCGGCAAGGCGCGGGTCGGCGACAAGACCCTGGTGGACGCGCTGGCGCCGTTCGCCGAGGCCTTGGAGCGCCAGGCGGCCGGCGGCGATCTGGCGGCGGCCTGGGCGGCCGCCGCGCCCCGGGCCCGCCTGGCGGCGGAGTCGACCCGCGACTTGGCGGCGAAGATCGGCCGGGCCCGCCCGCACGCCGAAAAGTCCCTCGGCACACCCGACCCCGGCGCGATCTCCCTGGCCGCGATCGTCGAAGCCGTGGGCGGCGTCCTCGCGAAATAGGAGTCGGCGTGGCGGCCGGGCGATCGGCGACCGCCGGGCGCGCCTCGCCAAGGCGTTTCCTCGGGGTCAGCTTGAAAATGTACTTCGACCACGAGCAAACCCTGGAATGGGCGAGCCGAATCGCCGGCCTGGTCGCCGCCAACGCCGACCGAATCGACGCCGTCGAACTGGTGGTCTTCCCCGACTTCGCCTCGCTCGCCGCCGTTCGGCGGGTCTTCGCCGGCGGACCGACGCGGCTGGGCGCGCAGAACCTTTCGGAACATGACGCCGGGGCCTTCACCGGAGAGGTTTCGGCCCGGACGCTGGCGCAAGTCGGCTGCCAATACGCCGAAATCGGCCACGCCGAGCGGCGCCGGCTGTTCGGCGAGGGCGACTTGCAGATCGAGGGAAAGCTGAACGCCGCCTTCGGCCAGGGCCTGATCCCGCTGCTCTGCGTGGGCGAGCCGGCCGAAGGGCCGCCCGACGCGGCCGCTTCCCACTGTTCGCGCCAGTTGGAGGCGACCCTCGGCAAGATCGGAGCCGCACACGCCGGCCGGCCGGCGGTGGTGGCTTATGAGCCGGTCTGGGCGATCGGCGCCGAACGGCCCGCGGCGCCGGAGCACATCGCCCGGGTCTGCGGATCGCTTAGGCGCTGGCTGAGCCGGCGCCGTCCGGCGGCGAGTTCGCTGGTCGTCTATGGCGGCAGCGCCGGGCCCGGATTGCTGACGCGGCTCGGCGCCTCGGTCGACGGCCTCTTCTTGGGCCGCCTCGCGCACGACCCGGCGGCTTTCGCGGCGATTCTCGCCGAGGCGCTACGGGGCGGCGGGTCCCCGGACGGCCGGCCCCCGGACGGCCGGCCCCCGGGCGCGTCTTAGGCGCCGCCGAGGCGAGCGGCGGCCTCGGCCACGTCCGCGTCCGATCCGGACAACGCCATCCGCGCGTGGGCCTGTCCGGCGGCGCCGTAAAAGGCCCCCGGCGCCACCAGAAGGCCGATCGAGGCCAAGTCCTCGACAGTCCGCCAGCAGTCCTGTCGGTCCGGCGTGGCGAACCAGAGATACAAACCCGCGGCCGAACCTTCGACCAGGTAGCCGGCTTGCGTGAGCGCGTCGAACAGGACCCGTCGCCGCCGCCGGTAGACCTCGCGCTGGCGGGCGACGTGGTCGCCGTCGGCCAGGGCCGCCGCCAAGGCGGCCTGAACCGGCCCCGGCGTCATCAGGCCCATGTGTTTGCGCAGCGCCGCCAACCGGTCGACTAGTTCCGGATCGCCGGCCAGCCAGGCCGCCCGATAGCCGGCCGCGTTCGACTGTTTCGACAGCGAGTAAAGCGCCAGCAAACCGTCCAGCGAAGCGCCCCGGACGCGCGGGTCCAGCAGCGACGGCACCCCGGCCGAAGCCCACGGCTCGTCGAAGGCCAGCGCCGCATAGCACTCGTCGCTGGCCAGCACCGCGCCATGGGCCCTGGCCCATTCGACCCAGCCGGCCAGTTCCGCCAAACCGGCCACCCGCCCGTCCGGGTTGCCGGGGCTGTTCAACCAGACCAGTTTGACCCGGCCGCGCAGTGCGCCGGGGATCTGGCCGGGCGAGTCGGCTGGCAGCGGGCTGGCGCCGGCGAGACGCGCGCCGACATCGTACGTCGGGTAGGCGACTCGGGGATGGACCACCACGTCATCGGCCCCCAGGCCGAGCAGCGACGGCAACT
>JAITKC010000269.1 GCA_031278665.1 Bifidobacteriaceae bacterium
GAAGGGGCGTCTGAACTGCTCGGGCTGGAGTGCTCCGGGACGGTTGCCGAGGTCGGCCCGGCTGTTGAGGGTTGGGCGGTGGGCGACCGGGTGGCGGCGTTGCTGCCGGGCGGCGGCTATGGCGAATACGCCGTGTCCGATGCCGCCTGCCTCTTCCCGGTTCGCGGCTCGCTCTCGCCGGCCGACGCCGGGGCGGCCCCGGAATCGGTCTGCACGGTCTGGTCGAATCTGGTCGAAGCCGGCTACCAGGCGGGCGCGCCGCTGCTGGTGCACGGCGGGGCGGGCGGGATCGGGACCATGGCGATCAGACTCGCCCGGGCGCTCGGCTCGCCGGTGTTCGCCACCGCCGGCGGCGCCCTAAGGGCGCGGGCCTGCGAGGCCCTCGGCGCCGCCCGCGGGATTGATCACACCAGCGAGGACTTCGAGCGGGTGGTGCTCGAGGGAACTGAGTTCCGCGGCGTCGACCACATAATCGACCTGGTCGGGGCCGCCTACCTGGAACGCAATCTGAAAGCGCTGGCGGTGGGCGGGACGTTGATTGTGATCGGGTTGATGGGCGGCGCGGTGGCGCAGATCGACCTGGGCCGCATGTTGACGCACCGCCACCGGATCATGGCGACCAATCTGCGCGGGCGCGACCGAGCCGCCAAAGCTTTGATCGCGCGCCGGGTCAGACGCGACGTCTGGGACCTGGTGACTTCGGGACGAGCCGCGCCGGTGATCGGCGCCCGGCTGGCGATGGCCGAGGCCCAGGCCGCCCATGCCCTGATGCGCGCCGGCTCGGTGGTCGGCAAGATTCTCCTAGTCTGGGACCCGGCTGGGGTCTGAGGCCTAGCCGCCCGCCGGGTTCGCGGCAGTAGACTCTCGAAATGTCCTACCGCGCCCACCCGGCCGTCCCGCCGGCGAAAGGGCGGGCGCATTCGGTCGGGGCGGGATTGTTCATGTTGCTGGTGGCGTGCGGGTTCGTGGTCGTCCCGACGATTATTCACTTCGACTCGCAACCGGGCGGCAACCTGACCGCTCAGGCGGCGGGCCAGGTCACCAGGATCCGTCCAAGCGGAACCTACGGCTCGGACGGCCGCCTTTCGAACGCCTGCGGCCTCGATTATGTCTTCGAGGTCGCCGGCCAGGAGCACACCGGCCGGTCGGCGGTCTCATCGACCAGTTACTGCCGCTACCAGGTCGGCGATGGCGTCGATATTCGCTACGACCCGGCTTCGCCCGACGACAGCGTCTTTGTCCGCAAATCGATCCTGGACGTAGCGCTTCTGGCGCTGCAGGTGGCGGTGGGGTTGACGGTGTGCGGTTTCGGCGTCCGCGAAATAGTTCTGGCGCTCCGCGCCAGGCGCCAGCCGGCCCGCTGAGGCGGCGCCCCGCCGCCTTGCCGAGGCCCGCGCGGGTTGGTTCTAGGTGACGACCCAGCCGCCGTCGCCGAGCGGAACCAGTTCGATCCAGGTCACACCGGGCGCCAAGGCGATCTCGACGCCATCGGGCGTCTTCAGCACTAAGCGGTCGAAGTCAGACGCTTTGGACCATTCGATGTCGATGGCGCCGCCGCCGGACGCCACCAGACCCTGGCCCGACCCGACAATCCGGGTGTCCGGGATGGGGCTGCCGGCGGCGTCGGTGCCGCCCGCCATCTCGATCGGCACCGACAGCGCTATGACGTTCTGGGCGGCCAAACGGACGCCGGAGGCGGCTTCGGAAGGCACGTCGCGTTCCGAACGCAAGTAGACCCCGGCCGAGGCGTCCCAGGTCCAGTTGGGCTTCGCGGCGGCCGAGATGGTCACAGCCAAGGCGGCGGCCGGCCGGCCGTCGCGCGCGGCCGTGGCCGCCCCGGGCGCGTCGGCGTGGGCGAACTCGGCGGCGACCGGCCCGCGATGGGCCTCGTCGGCTTGTTCCCAGGCCTCGGCGGGGCGCAGATAGAGATTGTGCGGCATCGGCCGGTCGGTCGAGCGGAAGAAGCCGGCGCCGCCGGAGTCCTCGGTCAGCACTTGCAGTCCGGCGGCCTTGGCTTGTTCGACGAACCGGCTCTGCCCGCCCGAAAACGCCAACAAACCGCCGGTCGCGCCGAGGATCGGCCCGTCCATCGGCCGGACCGAGCGAACCGGCCCGACGGCTTCGGGGACCTGAGAGTTGAACACGGCGATGAAACGCGACTCGCCGCCCTCGACCATTTCCTCCCAGACGATGTCGGCCTGTTCCAGGCCCGATTGCGGTCTGGCGGCGGCCGAATTCTCGACTTTGACGGCGAGCGCCGGACGCTCGACCACCTCGCCCGGCAGTCCGGTCAGCGGCCAAACGGCCGGCACCTCGGGCGGGGCTTGTTTGTCGGCTTCGACCGGTGCGGTTTCGGTGGCGGCGCCGCCCTCGGCCGGGGCTTTTGCGCAGGCCCCCCAAGCCGGCGCCGCCAGCGCCAAAACGAGGGCTAGCGCCAGGCCGCGCGGCCGCGCGCCAGGACGGGGAAGAATGACGGACATTGCTGTCTCCTGTGTCGATTGGTTTTTCCGCCTCCACTGTAAACATCGCCGGGCGGGTTGGCGGCCCAAGCCGGTCGGCGCGCCAACCAGTTTCGGCCGGACCGGATTGGCGGCGCCGGACATAGGGTTAACTCTCGTGACGTCACAAGACCTGGTCAGGGGCCTCGAACGGGCGCTTGACGGCGGGGCGCCGCTAGTCGTGGGCGCCGCCGGGCCCCAGGCCGCTCGAGGGCTGCCCGAGGGGACGGCGCTGGCCCTGCCGACTTCGGGCTCGACCGGCCGGCCGAAGCTGGTTGCGCTGAGCGCCGCCGCCATCCGCGCCTCGGCGGCGGCCTCCGCCGAGCGCCTGGGCGGAACCGGCCGCTGGCTGGCGGCATTGCCGACCGACCACATCGCCGGACTGAACGTGGTCATCAGGTCGCTGGCGGCGGGGGCCGCCCCGGCGGTCATGCCGCCCGGGCCGTTCTCGGCCCGGGCTTTCGCGAGCGCTTGCGCCGCTTTGCCGCCGGGACCGTGCTACACCTCGCTGGTGCCGACCCAACTGCGGCGGCTGGCGGCGGACGGCCCCGGCGGCATCGGCGTCCTCAACCGATTCGAAGCGGTGCTGGTGGGCGGGGCGGCGCTGGACCCGGAACTGCGCCGGCGGGTCGAGGCGGCGGGCGCGCGCCTGGTCGAGACCTACGGTTCGGCCGAGACCTGCGGCGGCTGCGTCTACGACGGCCGGCCCCTGGCCGGCGCCCGGGTGGCGCTCTCCCCCGGCGGAACGGTCCAATTGGCCGGTCCGATGTTGGCGCTCGGCTACGCGCCGGCGGAGGGGTCGCGTCCGGGGTTCTTCGACCGGGCTGGCGAGCGCTGGTTCGCCAGTTCCGACCTCGGCGCCTGGACGCCGGACGGGCGCTTGGCGATCATCGGGCGAGCCGACAACGCCATCAACAGCGGCGGCCAGACGATCAGCCCAGAGCCGGTCGAAGCCGTCCTGCGGAGCTTGCCCGCGGTGGCCGACGCGCTGGTGGTGGGCTTGCCGGAGCCGGTTTGGGGTGAGCTGGCGACCGCTTTGGTGGTGCCCGATGCCGGTCCGGCGCCAACTTTGGAGCAGTTGCGCCGGGCGGTCAAGGCGAGGCTCGGGCCGGCCCACGCGCCCCGCTGTCTGGGTGTGGTCCGCAAGCTGCCGGCGCTCGCCCCCGGCAAGCCCGACCGCCGCGCGGCGGCGGCCCTGGCCGCCCGGCTTGACGCCGCCGGCGCCCTTGAGCGGCTAGGGTGACCTTCGTGGCAAACCCAGCTCAATGGTTCGCGGCGCTGCGGCCAAAGACTCTGCCGGCGTCGATTTCGCCGGTGCTGATCGGGATCGGCGCGGTCTGGCAGGCGGATTCGCCGCCTTTATGGAACCGCGCCGGTTTGGCGCTCGCGGTGGCTTTGGCGCTGCAGATCGGCTGCAACTTCGCCAACGACTACTCCGACGGCGTGCGCGGCGCCGACCGCCGGCGGACCGGTCCGGCCCGGCTGGTCTCCTCCGGGGCCGCCTCCCCGGCGGCGGTCAAAGCCGCCGCTTGGATCGCTTTCGGCCTGGCGGCGCTGGCCGGGTTGGCGCTGGTCTGGTTGACCGAGCGCTGGTGGCTGGCGGCGGTCGGGGCGGCGGCGATCGCGGCGGCTTGGTTCTACACCGGCGGCAAACATCCCTACGGGTACGCCGGCCTGGGCGAGGTCGGGGTGTTTGTGTTCTTCGGCCCGGTGGCGGTGCTCGGCGCCGCCTACACCCAGCATTTGACCGTCACGTGGCGGGCCGGCGTGGCCTCGGTCGGGGTCGGGCTACTGGCCTCGGCCATCTTGATGGCGAACAACTTGCGCGACATCGCCTCCGACCGGGCGGCCGGCAAGATGACCCTGGCCGTCCGCCTGGGCGGGCCGAAGGCGCGCTCCGTCTACGCCTGGGAGCTCTGGCTGGCGCTGGCGGCGGCGGCGGTTTGCGCCATCGGACGCCCGCGGGTGCTGGTGGTCTTGTTGATGGCGATTCCGGTCGCCCGTCTGGCCAGCGCCGTCGGCGCCGGTCTGGACGGCGACGATCTGGTCCGGGTGTTGGCGCAAACCGGCCGAGTCGAACTGGGTTACGCCATCCTGACCGGATTGGCCCTGGCCGACCTCGGCGTGTTTTAGCCCGGAACACGGGGCCAGACCGCGCGTTGCGGGGGAAACCGCCCAATATGGGTACCCCGCCGCCCGGGTCGGTCGGTAGGCTTGTGGTCCGTGGCGAAGATTCTCCTGCTTTACGTGCTGCCGCTGGCGCTGTTTCTTTACGCCATCATCGACTGCGCCGCGGACGAGGACGTCGATCGCACGTCTTTGCCCAAGGCCGTGTGGATCATCGTGATCATCCTGTTCCCCTACCTTGGCGCGCTGGCCTGGCTGGCGGTGGCCAAAATCGCCAAACCCAAGGTCCGCCGCGCGGCGGGTCCGCCCGGCGGCGCCTTGCCCAGGCGCTTGCCGCGCCGGACCGGTCCGATAGCCCCGGACGACAACCCGGACTTTCTGCGCCGCCTGGCGGAGGACCAAGCCCGGCGCGAGCGCGAGCGCCAGCGCGGCGAGAGGCGTGACGGCGAAGAACCGGGTTCCGGGCCGAACTCGAAGAAGCTCTGAGGGCCGGCCGCCCGGTTCGGCGGCTCAGCGCAATTCGGGCGGCAGCAAACTGGCGGCGGGCTCGTAGTAGCCGACCGCCGCCAGGCGATCGCTTTCATAGGTCAAAGTCGTGATCGAGGCCAGCGAACAGGCGCGGCCGCGCGGCAGCGGCCAGATCGGACGGCCCTCGGCCCGCAGGCGGGCGCGCCAGATCGGGGATTGATGCGACACGACGATAGCCCGCCCGCCGCCGCGCAACTCGTCCCGCAACTCGTCCAGCATGGCCTGCAT
>JAITKC010000275.1 GCA_031278665.1 Bifidobacteriaceae bacterium
CCACTGGGCGGATGTGGTGTCCCGCGACCTCGGGCCAATCGACGTGGGGGCGCCGGGAATGGGCGCCGCCGGAGGGGCCGGGGTGGCCTTGGTCGCCGCCTTCGGCGCCGAACTGGTCCCCGGCGCCCGCATGGTGGCCGAGGCGATCGGCCTCCCGGACGCGCTCGCGGGCGCCGACTTGGTGGTCACAGGCGAAGGCAGTTTCGACTCGCAGTCGCTTGGAGGGAAAGTGGTCGGCACGGTGGCGGCCCTGGCACGGGCCGCCGGGGCTCCGGTTTGGGTTGTCGCCGGCCGCGCGGTGTTGGACGGAATCGACCTGCCGGGCGCCGGGATCGCCCGCGTGGCCGCCCTCGACGACGGCCGACCCCTGTCCGAATTGATGGCCCAGGCCTTATCGCTGATTGAGCGGACCGCCGCCGGCCTCGCAAACGCGGGTCGCCCGGCAGGCGGGAGTCAGAGGGTTTCAAACCCGCTGGTGTAGGGGGCGAGCCAGGTGGCGACCTCGCGCGCTCAGCGGTCTTCGGGGACCATTTCGATGCAGCCGCAGGGGCATTCGGCGGCGCAGATGCCGCAGCCTTTGCAGTAGTCGAGGTCGATCGCGTACTTCCGGCCCGGACCCAGTTTGCGGATGACGTCGTCCGGGCAGAGCCCGTAGCAGTTGTCGCATTCGAAGCAGTTGCCGCAGCTCATGCAGCGGCGAGCCTCGAATAACGCCGACTCCTCCGACAGGCCCCTGACCACCTCCTCGAAGCCGGAGGTCCGCCGGGCCGCCTCCAAAGCCGGGCGCTGCTGCAAAGGCGCGTCGGCGTAATACCAGGTGTTCAGGCGCGAGAAGAGCGCCTGGGCCTGGCGCGACGGCGCCGTGTGGACGCGTCCGCGCAGATGCGCGTCGACGTTGCGGGCCGCCAGTTTGCCCTGGCCGACGGCCACGGTGGCGGTCCGGTCGCCGGGCGCGGCGTCGCCGGCCGCGAACACGCCCGCCCGCCCGGTCATCATGTGGGCGTCAAGTCCGATCACGCCATCGTCCACGTCTATGCCGTCGACGCCCCTGATGATGTCCAGGTCGGCGTCCTGGCCGATCGCCAAGACCACGGTGTCGGCCTCGACCTCGTCGAACAAACCGGTGGGCCGGGGATGCCCGGAGGCGTCCAACTCCATCCGCTCGATCACGACCCGGCCCCGGTCGACTTCGGAGATCGTCGACAGCCATTTGACCCGGATGCCCTCGGAAATGGCGTCGCGGTATTCGTCCTCGTGGGCCGGCATCTGCTGGCGGGTGCGCCGGTAGATGATCACGGCCTCCTCGGCGCCCAGGCGCCGGGCCGTCCGGGCGGCGTCCATGGCGGTGTTGCCGCCGCCGTAGACGGCCACCCGCCGCCCGAGCAGCGGCGGCGAACCGGCGGCGGTCTCCTCGAGCAAGCTCACGGCATCGAGCACTTTGGCGGCCGAACCGGCCGGAATCGAGACGTGGTGGCCAACGCCGGCGCCGACGCAAACCACCGTGGCGTCGAACTGGTCGGCCGCGGCGGCCAAGTCGTCGACGCGGCTGCCGGTTTCGAAGACCACGCCGATCCGGTCGAGGCGGGCGACTTCGGCGTCGATCACGTCGCGCGGCAGGCGGTAGCGCGGGATGCCGTAGCGCAACATGCCGCCGATCTCGTCCTTGGCCTCGCGGACGGTCACCGCGTGGCCCAGTGTGCGCAGATGATAGGCGGCGGACAGGCCGGCCGGGCCGGAGCCGATCACCAGCACCCGCCGGTCGCTCAGCAGTTCCGGTCCGGGCGGCGCGAACTGCCAGCCGTTGGCGATCGCCAGGTCGCCGAGGAAACGTTCGACGGCGTTGACGCCGACCATCTCGTCCAGTTGGACGCGGTTACAGGCCCCCTGGCAGGGGTGGTAGCAGACCCGGCCCATGATGGCGGGGATCGGGTTCTCAAGGGTCAGCCGCCGCCAGGCGCGCTCGTAGCCCTCGCCCGCCTCCTGGGCCTCATAGAGCCAGGCCTGAATGTCCTCGCCGGCCGGACAGGCGGCCGAACACGGCGGCAGCAGCGACAGATAGACCGGCCGCTAGGTCCGCCAGGAGCCGGTCAGGTAGACCGATGAGGAACCGGCTGGGGCGCTCAGCCCCGGGGGGACGGTGGCGCTCATGCGGCGACTCCTTCATCGATCAGGCGGTATTGGCTGATGATCCGTTCGGCCTGTCCGCGAATACGTTCAAGCGCCTCCTCATCGCCGTGTTCGCCGAACAGGTGTGCGAAGCGCCTTTGCGGTCGCAGATAGTCCTCGACCGCCACCCGCGCCCGGATTGGCGTCACGCCGGTGATCTCGCCGTATTCGGCTTCGAAGACCGGGAACAGGCCGCATTGCGTGGCCAGGCGCGCCATCTTGATCGAGTCGGCCGTCTTGGGGCCCCAGCCGAGCGGGCAGGTCACCAAGATGTGCAGGTAGCGGGCGCCGCGGTGGTTCATGGCGGTGCGGACCTTGGCCTCCAAGTCGCGCAAGTCCGCCACTGTGGCGGTGGCCACATAAGGGATGTCGTGGGCCATGGCGATTTTGGGCACGAACTTGCCCTGGCCGAACCGGTTGCCGGGGGCTGGTCCAACCGCCGGGGTGGTCGAGGTCCGCGCCGCCGGCGGCGTCGCGCCGGAGCGCTGGACGCCGGTGTTCATATAGGCCTGGTTGTCGTAGCAGACGTAAAGCACGTCGTCATTGCGCTCAAACATGCCGCTGAGGCAGGCCATGCCGATGTCGGCGGTGCCGCCGTCGCC
>JAITKC010000303.1 GCA_031278665.1 Bifidobacteriaceae bacterium
GAGCCGGGCGGTCCCAACACGACCAGGCGCCGTTTCACCTCAAGAAGCCCTCGTAGTGGCGCTGCTGGAGCTGCGACTCGATCTGTTTGACAGTGTCCAGGCCGACTCCGACGATGATCAACAGAGTGGTGCCGCCGAACGGCAGGTTCTGGTTGATGCCGAGCAACCCGAACAAGACTTGCGGGATCAACGCCACCACCGCCAGGTAAATCGAACCGGGCGTGGTGATCCGGTTGATCACGTAGCTGAGGTATTCGGCCGTCGGCCGGCCGGCTCGGATGCCGGGGATGAAGCCGCCGTACTTCTTCATATTGTCGGCCACCTCTTCGGGGTTGAAGGTGATGGCGGTGTAGAAGAAGCAGAAGAAGATGGTCAGCGCCGCGTACAGGATCATGTAGAGGGCGTCGGTCTGCCCCATATTGGCGGCGATCCACTGGACCACCGGATTGGTTTGGTCGGTGACGAACTGCGTGATCATCGAAGGCAAAGTCAGCAGCGACGAGGAGAAGATAATCGGGATGACGCCGGCGGTGTTGATCTTAATCGGGATGTAGGTGGTCGAGCCGCCGTAAGTGCGCCGCCCAACCATCCGTTTGGCGTATTGCACCCGGATGCGCCGCTGCGACTGCTCGACGAACACGATCGCCGCGATCACGGCCACGAACACGGCCAACACCACGACGAAGTTGGTCAGGCCGCCGTTGGACTGGCCGAGGATCTGGCCCATCGAACTGGGGAACCCGGCCACGATCGAGGTGAAGATCAGCAGCGACATGCCGTTGCCGACGCCTTTTTCGGTGATCAACTCGCCCAGCCACATAATCAGGCCGGTGCCGGCCGTCATGGTGATGATCATCAGCGCGACTGTCCAGGGCGTGTCCGGGTCGATCACTTTGGTGTCGGTGCCGACTTGGCCGAATAACACGCCGCTGCGGGCGGTCGTGATGACGGCCGTCGATTGCAGCACGGCCAGCGCGATCGTCAGGTAGCGGGTGTACTGGGTCAGCTTGGTCTGGCCGGATTGGCCCTCTTTGTGCAGCGCCTCGAAACGCGGGATGACCACCCGCAGCAATTGCACAATGATCGACGCGGTGATGTACGGCATGATCCCAAGCGCGAAGACCGACAACTGCAACAGCCCGCCGCCGGAGAACAGGTTGATCAAGCCGAGCAGATCGTTGCCGGAGGCCTGTTTCTGGATCGAGTTGATGGCGGCGTAGTCGACGCCCGGCGTCGGGATAAACGACCCGAGCCGAAAGAGCACCATGATGCCGATGGTGAACAACAGCTTGCGGCGCAGGTCGGGGGTCCTGAACGCCTTGGCGAATGTTCCTAGCACGGGGGTCCTTCCTCCATCATGGGGAAAGCCGTGGGCCGGCGGCCGTTGTGGCGTCGATCACGGCTTGTCTCACTCTAGCCGCTAGACGTTGACCACGCCGCCGGCGGCTTCGATCTTGTCTTTGGCCGCCGCCGACGTCGCCTCGACGTTGACCGTCAGTTTGACGCCGATTTCGCCGCCGGCCAGGATCTTGACCGGCTGGCCTTTGCGCACCGCCCCGCGCGCCGCCAGATCGGCCGAGGTCACCTCGCCGCCTTCCGGATACAGTTCGCCCAGCCGGTCGAGGTTGACCACCTGGTACTCCTTGCGGAACGGGTTCTTGAAACCGCGCAGTTTCGGCAGCCGCATCTGCAACGGCATCTGCCCGCCCTCGAATCGCGCCGGCACCTGCCCGCGCGCTTTAGTGCCTTTGGTGCCGCGCCCGGCCGTCTTGCCTTTCGACGACTCGCCCCGGCCGACCCGGGTCTTGGCTTTCTTCGAGCCCGGCGCCGGCCGCAGGTGGTGAACTTTGAGCACATGGCCGCGGTCCTTCGATTTGGACGATGCCGCCGCCACGGTCCCAGCCGCGCCGTCTTTTCCGCCGGGGCCGTCTTCAGCCGCCGGTGCCGACGATGCCGCCGGTGCCGCCAGGGCAGCCGGCGCCGCCAGGGCGGCCGGGGCCGCCTCAGTCGGCTCGGGCTCGGCCGCGCCCTTCGCCTTGTCCTTCTTGTCAGCCATTGTCAGTTCATCTCCTCAACTTTGACCAGGTGCGCCACAGTCCGGACCATTCCCCGCACGACGGGTCCGTCCGGCCGCTCGACGCTCTGGCCGATCTTCCTCAGCCCCAGCGAACGCAGCGTCTCGCGCTGATTGCGCCGGCCGCCAATCCCGGATTTGATCTGCGTGATCTTCAAAGTCGCCACAATCACTCCTTCGCGCCCTGAACCGCCGCCGCTTGCGCCCGCAGCAGTTGCGGCGGGGCCACCCGCTCCAAGGCCAGGCCGCGGCGAACAGCCACCGATTGCGGCTCTTCCAGGGCCTTGAGGGCCGCCACGGTGGCGTGGGCGATGTTGATGGCGTTAGACGACCCGAGCGACTTCGACAACACGTCATGAACCCCGGCGCACTCCAGAACGGCCCGGACCGGGCCGCCCGCGATCACGCCGGTGCCCGGCGCGGCCGGGCGCAGATAGACCACGCCGGCGGCGGCCTGGCCTTGAATCGGGTGCGGAATGGTCTTCTGGATCCTGGGAACCCGGAAGAAGGACTTCTTGGCTTCTTCAACGCCCTTGGCGATGGCGGCCGGAACCTCCTTGGCTTTGCCGTAGCCGACGCCGACGGTGCCGTCGCCATCGCCCACCACCACCAAAGCGGTGAACGAGAACCGGCGTCCGCCCTTGACCACCTTGGCGACGCGGTTGATCGAGACGACCCGTTCTAAGAACTGGTTGCGGTCATCGTCGCGCCCGCTCCGGCGTTGGTCGCGCCGGCCGGAGTCGCGCCGGCCGCCGCCGTCCCGGCCGCCGCCGTCCCGACCGCCGTCGCGGCGGTCGTTCGAGTCCCCGCCCACACGCTGCTCGCCAGCCATCAGATGCTCTGCCTTCCGTCGTTCTTCGTCATCGGTGCTCCTGCCCGGACCGCCGACCGGCGCAAACGCCCGCCCGCGGCCTCAAGTTCGCTAGAGGATCAGCCCGCCCTCGCGGGCGCCGTCGGCCACGGCGGCCACCCGGCCGTGGTACTTGTTGCCGCCGCGGTCAAACACCACGGTCTCGATGCCGGCCGATTTCGCCCGCTCGGCGATCAGTTCGCCAACCCTCTTGGCCTTGGCCGTCTTGTCGGCCTTCAGCGCCCGCAGTTCGGCCTCCATACTCGAGGCCGACACCAGGGTGTGCCCAATCGTGTCGTCGATCACCTGGACCAGCATGTGACGCGATGAGCGGGTGACCGCCAACCGAGGCCTTAGGGCGGTGCCCTTGACCGTCTTGCGCACCCGGTGGTGGCGCTTGGCCCGCTGGACCGCACGAGATGGGGTCGCCATGGTCACTTACCAGCCTTTCCAACCTTGCGGCGCACCACTTCGCCTTGGTAACGCACGCCTTTGCCTTTGTACGGCTCCGGTTTGCGGAGTTTGCGGATATTCGCCGCCACCTCCCCGACCTGCTCTTTGTCGATCCCGGAAACCGAGAACCGGGTCGGAATGTCAACTGTGAAACTGATCCCCTCCGGCGCCTTGACCAGCACCGGATGAGAGAAGCCGAGCGAGAACTCGAGGTCGCCGTCCCGGTTGACAACCCGGTAGCCGGTCCCGACGATCTCCATCACCTTGGTGTAGCCCTCGGTCACGCCGGTCACCATATTGGCCACCAAGGAGCGCGACAGGCCGTGCATCGAGCGCGAGCGGCGTTCCTCGTCCGGCACGCTGACCACCACGGCCCCCGAATCGTCGCGGGCCACCGCCACCGGCTCCGGCAGCACCCGGCTGAGTTCGCCCTTCGGTCCTTTGACCGTCACGCGGCGGCCGTCAATCGTCACGTCCACCCCGGGAGGGACCGGAACCGGCAGTTTGCCAATACGCGATGTCATTTGCCTTTCCTCCTACCAGACGTAGGCGAGGACTTCCCCGCCCACACCTTTCTTGGCCGCTTGCCGGTCGGTCAGCAAGCCGGACGACGTCGACAAGATGGCGATCCCAAGCCCGCCCAACACCCTGGGCAGATTAGTCGATTTGGCGTAGACGCGCAGACCCGGCTTGGAAATCCGGCGCAGTCCGGCCAGCGCCCGCTGACGGCCCGCCCCGTACTTCAAATCGACCCGCAGGGTCGCGCCGACCGGCGCCTCCTCCTGGGACCAGCCGGCGATGTAGCCCTCCTGGCGCAGAATCTGGGCGATGCCGGCCTTCATCTTCGAGTACGGCATCTCCACCGACTCGTGGTGGGCGGCGTTCGCGTTGCGGATGCGCGTCAACATATCCGCGATCGGATCGGTCATTGTCATGTGGGTGTCCCCACCTTCCCCGCCCCGGTTTCCTCCCGCGCCCGGCTCGGCCGGGCGGATGGACCTTGGGCGTAGTCGATTACCAACTGGATTTCGTCACTCCGGGCAACTCGCCCATGTGCGTCAGATCGCGCAGACACACCCGGCAGAGCCCAAACTTGCGGTAGACGCTGCGCGGCCGGCCGCAGCGGTTGCAGCGCGTGTAGGCCCGCACCTTGAACTTCGGGGTGCGGGCGGCTTTGACAATAAGAGCCTTCTTAGCCAAATCAGTTCTCCTTGAACGGGAAGCCGAGCGCCCGCAGCAGCGCCCGGCCCTGGTCGTCGTTGGCGGCGGTGGTCACCAAGGTGATATCCATCCCCCGGACCCGATCGATGTGGTCTTGGTCGATCTCGTGGAAGACGGACTGCTCGGTCAAGCCGAAGGTGTAGTTGCCCTGGCCGTCGAACTGGCGGTCGGACAGTCCCCGGAAGTCGCGGATGCGCGGCAAGGCGATGGTCAGCAGACGGTCGCAGAACTCCCACATGCGGTCGCCGCGCAGTGTCACATGGGCGCCGATCGGCATCCCCTCACGCAATTTGAACTGCGCGATCGACTTGCGGGCCCGGGTCACAGTCGGCTTTTGCCCGGTGATCAGGGTTAGGTCGGCGACCGCGCCGTCGATCAGCTTGGAGTCGCGGGCGGCTTCGCCGACACCCATGTTGACCACGATCTTGGTCAGCCTGGGCACCTGGTTGACATTGCCGAATCCGAACTCCTGGCGCAGCGCCGAAACAATCTCCTGGCGGTAGCGGACTTTCAGGCGAGGCGGCTCCGGAGCTTTGCCGACGGCATCGGACACCACGTCCCCCGGCTTGGCCTGGGCCGCTTTGGCGGCCTGCGCTTTGGCGGCCTGCGCCTTAGTCGGAGCGGCCTTCGCGGCCGGCTTCCGGGCGGCCTGCGCTTTCGCGTCTTTGGTCTTGGCGGGCATCGGCTAAAGCTCCTTACCGGACTTCTTGGCGTAGCGGACCCGGACCTGGCGCATCCGGCCGTCGCGCTCGACGGTCTCGACGCGGTACCCGACACGAGTCGGCTGGCGCGTCTCCGGGTCGACGATCATCACATTGGAGACATGGATCGGGGCGTCGACGGTCTCCCGGCCGCCGGTCTTGGCGCCGCGGGCCGACTGGCCCACTTTGGTGTGGCGGACCACCCGGTTCACCCCTTCGACGATGACGCGGTCGGTGTCCCGCAGGACCTCCAGGACCCGGCCCTGTTTGCCGGCGTCGCGCCCCGATATCACCTGCACCAAGTCGTGCTTCTTGATTTTGGCCATCGCTACAGCACCTCCGGGGCCAGCGAAATGATCTTCATGAACTTCTTGTCCCGCAACTCGCGCCCAACCGGGCCGAAGATGCGGGTGCCGCGCGGTTCGCCATCGGGCTTCAAAATGACGGCGGCGTTCTCGTCGAAACGGATGTAACTGCCGTCCGGACGGCGGCGCTCCTTGGCGACCCGGACCACCACGGCCTTGACGACATCGCCTTTGCGGACGTTGCCGCCGGGGATGGCGTCTTTGACGGTGGCGACAATCGTGTCGCCAATCGAGGCGTAGCGCCGGCCGGAGCCGCCCAGCACCCGGATGCACAGAATCTCCTTGGCGCCGGTGTTATCCGCCACCTTCAGGCGGGTCTCCTGCTGAATCATCCCTCAAACCCCTCGCTCACTTGGCCTTCTCGAGGATTTCGACCACCCGCCAGCGCTTGGTGGCGCTGAGCGGGCGGGTCTCCATGATCAAAACCAGGTCGCCGATGCCGGCGGACTCGTTCTCATCATGGGCCTTGACCTTGGTCACGCGGGTCATGACCTTGCCGTAGAGCGGATGCTTGACCCGATCTTCCAGGCGGACCACGACCGTCTTGGTCATCTTGTCGCTGACGACCAGGCCCCGCCGCGTCTTGCGCTGCGAAGTCCGGGCCGAACCGGCGGTCTCGGTAGTCACTTCTTTGGAGCCTCCACATTCGAGGTCGGCGCGGTGCGGATGCCCAACTCGCGTTCGCGCAGGACGGTGTAGATGCGGGCGATGTCGCGCCGGACGGCCTTGAGGCGCCCATGCGACTCAAGCTGGCCGGTGGCGGAGGCGAAGCGCAAGTTGAACAACTCCTCCTTGGCCCGGCCCAATTCGGCCACCAGGCGCTCGTTGTCGAGCAGGTCCAGTTTGTCCGGCATCAGATCCTTCGATCCCACGGCCACGATCACTCACCACCCTCTCGGCGGACAAAACGGCATTTCATCGGCAGTTTGTGCATGACCCGGGTCATCGCCTCGCGGGCCAGCGCCTCCGGCACCCCGGCCAATTCGAACACGACGCGGCCGGGTTTCACATTGGCGACCCACCACTCCGGCGAACCTTTTCCCGAACCCATCCGGGTCTCGGCCGGCTTCTTGGTCAACGGCCGATCCGGGAACACGTTGATCCAGACCTTGCCGCCGCGCTTGACGTGGCGGGTCATGGCGATACGGGCGGCCTCGATCTGGCGGTTGGTCAGATAGGCGTGCTCCAGCGCCTGGATTCCGAAGTCGCCGAAGGCGATGGTGGTTCCGCCCTTGGCCCGACCCGAACGCTTCGGGTGGTGCTGTTTGCGGTGTTTGACGCGGCGAGGTATGAGCACGGCTCAGGCCTCCGTTCCAGTTGCGGCGCCGACCGGCGCCTGATCGGCTGATTGGCGGCCGCCCTCGGACCGTCCGCCCTCCGGGCGGCGCCCGCGCGGCCGGTCGCCCCGCTCGCCTCTTTCGCCCCGCTCGCCCCGGCCCCGCGACGGCCTTGGCGCGGCGGCTTGCTGGCGGGCGAACTCCCGTTCGGTCATGTCGCCCTTGTAAATCCAGACCTTGACGCCGATCCGTCCGAAGGTCGTCCGGGCCTCGAAGAAGCCGTAGTCGATGTTGGCCCGCAGCGTGTGCAGCGGCACCCGGCCTTCGCGGTAGAACTCCGAGCGCGACATTTCGGCGCCGCCGAGCCGGCCGGAGCATTGCACCCGCACGCCTTTGGCGCCGGCCCGTTGGGCCGACTGCAAACCCTTGCGCATGGCCCGGCGGAACGACACCCGGCTGGCTAGCTGTTCGGCGATCCCTTGGGCCACCAATTGGGCGCTCAGCTCCGGGTTCTTGACCTCGAGAATGTTCAACTGCACCTGTTTGCCGGTCAGTTTCTCGAGTTCGCCCCGAATGCGGTCGGCTTCGGCGCCGCGCCGGCCGATCACAATGCCCGGCCGGGCGGTGTGGATGTCGATCCGAACGCGGTCGCGGCTGCGCTCGATCTCGACTTTGGCCACGCCGGCCCGTTCCAGGCCGGTCGCCATCAGGCGCCTGATCTGGATGTCCTCGTGGACGTAATCGCGGTAGCGCTGACCGGCCTTGGTCGAATCGGCGAACCACCGCGAACGGTGGTCGGTGGTGATCCCCAGGCGGAAACCGAGCGGGTTGACCTTCTGTCCCACTAGCGGGTCCTCCCCTTCTTGTCTGATTTCTGCTGGCGGCCCGACTTCGGCTGGTCGCCGCCGCGCGGGCGGACCACTCCGGCCAGCCGGCCGCGGCCGCTCCTGCCGCCGGGACGTTCATCCCGCCTGCCCGGTGCGTTGCCGGGCAGATAGCGCGGCCGGCGGTCGGCGTCCGCCGTCTGGCGGACCACCATTGTGATATGGCTGGTCCGCTTCAGGATGCGGTCGGCCCGGCCCTTGGCGCGAGGGCGGAACCGCTTCATAGTCGGCCCCTCGTCGACGTAGGCCTCGGCCACATATAGGGCGTCGGCGTCGGTGTTCAGGCCGGCTTTGTCGCGTTTGTCGACCAACGAGGCGACGGCCGACTCCAGAACCTTGCGGGCCGGCCGGCTGGCCCGCTGCGGCTGGAACCTCAGAGTTGTGATCGCGTCGCGCGCGTCCATGCCGCGCACCAGGTCGACCACGCGGCGGGCTTTCATCGGCGTCACCCGCACATAGCGGGCGCTGGCCCGGCCGATGGTCAGGTCGACCGGCCGCTTGTGGGCGGCCTTGCGCAGCCGCTTGCGGTCGAGGCGCGAGGACAGCGACAGCTCGGACGCGCCCTCGCCGGAACGCTTGCGGGCGGACTTGTCGGTGTCGG
>JAITKC010000318.1 GCA_031278665.1 Bifidobacteriaceae bacterium
GACGCGGCGCGGCGGGCGGGCGAGGGCCGGACTGGGGTCTTGACGCGGCACGCCGGGCGGGCGAGGTGGAGACCCGGGGCCTTGACGCGGCGCGCCGGGCGGGCGGGATGGAGGCCCGGGGTCTTGACGCGGCGCGCCGGGCGGGCGGGGGCGAAGCCCCGTTAGAGATGGACGCGGCGGCGGCGCGATCGCCCCCGCCCAGCCGGGACGAAACGGCCCAGACCCGCATTTCGCGGAGGCCGGGGACTTATTCGGGGGTCAGGCTATGACGATCACGGGGATGATCATGGGGCGGCGGCGGAGCTGTTTGGAGATCCAGCGGCCGGCCACGCGGCGCATGACCTGCTGGAGTTGATGGCTGTCGTGGGCGCCCTGATCCATGGCCAGAACCAGGGCCTGGTTGAGCTGGACCACCAGTTCGGCGAAAATCTCGTCGTCCTCGGCCACGCCGCGGGTCTGAATAGTCGGCTCGACCATGACATAGCCCTCGGCCGGATCGACCACCGCGAAAATCGACACGAACCCCTCGTCGCCCAGGATGCGGCGGTCTTTCAACCCGACCTCGGTGATCTCGCCGACAGTCGACCCGTCCACATAGACGTTGCCGACCTCGACCGCGCCCACGACCTCGGCCAAGCCCTCGGCCAGGTCTATGACCATGCCGTTCTCGGCCAGGACCACGCGGTCCGAGGGCACGCCGGTGGCGACCGCCAATTGGCCGGCGGCGACCAGATGGCGGGCCTCGCCGTGGATCGGCATGACACAGCGCGGGCCGACAATATTAAAGGTGTAGAGCAGTTCGCCGGCGGCGCTGTGGCCGGAGACGTGGACGGCGGCGTTGCCCTTGTGGACCACCTTCGCCCCCATGCGGGTCAGCCCGTTGATGACCCGGTAGACGGAGTTCTCGTTGCCGGGGATCAAGGAGGACGCCAGAATCACGGTGTCGCCCGGTCCGACGTGGATCTTGTGGTCGCCGTTTGCGATCCGCGACAAAGCGGCCATCGGCTCGCCCTGCGAGCCGGTGGTGACGAACACGACCTCGTCGCGCGGCAAGGCGTCGGCCGTGTTCAGCGGCACAATAATGCCCTCCTCGGCGGTCAAGTAGCCGAGGTCCAAAGCGATCGTCATATTGCGGATCATCGACCGGCCGGCGAACGCGACTTTGCGGCCGCCCGCCGCCGCCGCGTCCAACACCTGTTGGACGCGGTGCACATGGGAAGAGAAACAGGCCACCATGATCAGCCCCGGCGCCTGGTCGAAGACCAGCTCGAGGACCGGCCCAATGTCCCGTTCGGTCGGGATGAACCCGGGCACCTCGGCGTTAGTCGAATCGACCATCAGCAGGTCGACGCCATCGTCGCCGGCCCGGGCGAAAGCCCTCAGGTCGGTGACCCGCCCGTCCAACGGCAACTGGTCCAGTTTGAAGTCGCCGGTGTGCAGCACCCGGCCCGCCTCAGTTGTCACAGTCAGCGCCAACGAATCCGGGATGGAGTGCGTCACCGCCATGAATTCGCAGGTGAACGGCCCAAAAGTGGCGACCGACCGGTCGTCTACGGCCAGTGTCAGCGGTTTGATGCGGTGTTCGGCCAGTTTCGCCTCGACAAAGGCCAAGGTCAGTTGCGAGCCGACCAGCGTGATGTCCGGGCGCAGGCGCAAGAGATACGGAACGGCGCCGATGTGGTCCTCGTGGCCGTGTGTCAAAACCAACGCCTCGACATCGTCCAAGCGGTCGCGGATCGGCGCGAAGTCCGGCAGGATCAGGTCGACGCCGGGCTGATGCTCCTCCGGGAACAGCACACCGCAGTCGACCAGCAGAATCCTGCCGTCGATCTCGAACACGGTCATGTTGCGGCCGACCTCGCCCAACCCGCCGAGCGGAATAATCCGGAGCACGCCGCCCTCGAGCTCCGGCGGGGCCGAAAGCGGCGGCCACGCCTGCGCCTGCGTCACTTAGTTCTCCTTCCAGCGGGCAAGGAAGTCGGTTTCAACCGGCGAAGTCCGACCCCTCGGTTTTCGGGTTTTCCGGGCGTCCCAGCCGTCCCAGCCGTTCAGGGGGCCGATGCCGGGTGCCCGGGTCCCAGCCCCGACGCGGCCAACGCCCGGCGGACGTGGCCGGCCTCGGATTCGGTGGCCTCCGCCAAGGGCAGGCGCACCGTCCGGCGGGGCAGGATCTCGGCGATTTCGAGGGCGGCTTTGATCATCACCGCGCCCTGACCCGAACCCAAGACCGCGTTGATCACGGGCAGCATACGGGCCATGGCCTGACGGGCGGCGGGCAGGTCGGCGCGGTCCACGGCATCGATCACCCGGCGCCAAAGGTCTCCCGCCACGTGCCCGACGACCGAAACCACGCCCGAGCCCCCGACCGCCAGAAAGGCGAGGCCCAGCAAGTCGTCGCCGGCGTAATAGGCCAGGTTGGTGGCCGCCATCTTCTCGAACGCGGCGCCGGCTTGGCCGGTCGCGTCTTTGACGGCGACGATCCGCTCATGCCGGGCCAGTTCGACCAGCGTGCCCAGTTCCAGGTGGACGGCGCTGCGGGGGGGGATGTCGTAGATCATGACCGGCAGGTCGGTGGCGTCGGCCAGGCGCAGGAAGTGCTGGACCAACCCGGTCTGGCTGGGCCGAGAGTAATACGGCGTGACCGCCAACAGGGCGTCCGCGCCGGCCTGCTCGGCCTGCCCGGCCAGGCGCACCGAGTGGGCCGTGTCGTAGGTCCCCACCCCGGCGACAATCTTGATATTCGGGCCGACGGCCTCCCGCACGGCTTCGACGATCATGCGTTTCTCGGCGTCGGTGGTGGTCGGGGCCTCGCCGGTGGTGCCGTTGACGACTATGCCGTCGTGGCCG
>JAITKC010000362.1 GCA_031278665.1 Bifidobacteriaceae bacterium
GCTTCATCGCGCGCTCGGCGTCCACGCCTCGACCAGGGCCTCGCTCGGGATCTATAACACCGCCGCCGAGGTCGACCGCTTTGTCGAGGCGTTAGGCCAGGTCAGGAGCTATTTCGGAGTGACCGCATGAGTTCGCTCGACTTGATGTACCAAGACCTGATCTTGGACCACGCCCGCCATCCCCACGGCAAAGGTCTGGCGGACGCCTTCGACGGCGAGTCCTTCCAGGTCAATCCGACCTGTGGCGACCGCATCCAATTGCGGGTCAGTTTGGCCGCCGGGCCGGTCTTGGCCGCCCTGACCTGGGACGGCCAGGGCTGTTCTATTTCGCAGGCCTCCGCCTCGATGATGAGGGACCTGGTCGAAGGCAAGACTTTGGCCGAGGTGGCGGACCTGGGCGAGGCTTTCGGCGCGTTGATGCATTCGCGCGGGCGCGGTCTGGACCAAGCCCGGGCCGACGCCCTGGAGGACGCCATCGCGCTAGAAGGCGTTTCACGCTATCCTATGCGGGTCAAATGCGCCCTGCTCGGCTGGATGGCCCTGAAAGACGCCGTGGCCAAGGCGGCCGCCGGGGACGCCAGCCCGGCCCACATACCGGAAGGGATCTGACCCGATGCCGCCTTCGCCTTACACCGGCAACGATTTCGCCCCTCCGCCGCCCGCCCCCCAGCCGGGGCCGCCGGCCGCCCAGTCCGCGCCGCCGGCCGCCCAGTCCGCGCCGGCCGAAAGCGCGTCATCGTCCAGCGCGACGCCGGCCGGCCACCCGGCGGACGGCATCGGCGGCCTGACGGACGGCCTTGGCGAACCGGCGCCGGCGAGCGCCCGGGAAGTCTCGCCGGCCTGGCCGGACGCGGCCGAGGTCGAGGAGGCCCTGCGCGACGTCATCGACCCCGAACTGGGCATCAACGTGGTCGATCTCGGCCTGCTCTACGGCGTCTGCGTCGACGCCGGCGGGCGGGCGGTCGTCGACATGACGTTGACCTCGGCCGCCTGTCCGCTGACCGAACTAATCGAATCGCAGGCGGCCGCCGCGCTCGAGGGGCTGGTGGCGGACGTCGAGATCAACTGGGTCTGGACGCCGCCGTGGGGGCCGGACCGGATCACCTCGGACGGCCGCGAGCAACTGCGCGCCCTGGGTTTCAATGTCTGAGGCCGGCGGCGTCCCGGACGGGGTTTATCTGCTGTCGTCGGCGGCGGACACCGTCATCTCGCGCCTGATCCGTTTCGGCACCGGCGGCGAACATGGCCACCTGGCGGTGGTTTTCGCCGAAGACGGCCAGCTCAAGGCCTATTCGTTCGCCCGGCGGCGCTGGTCCACGCCGCTCGACGGGGCTTTTGTCGAGGAGGGTCGCGAGCGCTACACCATGGCCGGCGGCCGCTGTTCGTCCCTGGCCCTGTTCCGCCTGCCGCCGCCCGTCCAGCGGCTGACGCGCGAGCGCTTGCGGCGGTTGCGGCCCCAGTTGGAGGGCTGTCTGTATAACTTGCCCGATGCCGTCGCCAGCGCCGTCGGCCTGCGGGTCCGTTCGCGCGAGGCTTACACCTGCGTCGCCTTTTGCGCCTTGGCCCTGGGACTGGATCAGCGGCGCGAGGTGATTTCGCTGCGAGACGTGTTGCGGGCCAGCGGCGCCAAAATGGTCTACCGCGGCTCGCTGGCCGGCCTGGAGGAGTTCGCCGGCGCCCGCTTCTGGGACGGCGACTCGGACTTCTACTCGCGCCGTCTGGCGAAGGCGCGGGCCGTGGCGACTGTGGTGGCCTCGCAATCGCGCGCCATCGGGCGAATCGCGCGCGAGCGGGTGTCCGGCTGACCCGGCCCCGAGGCGGCCGAAATCCGGTCCGGGCTGGACAGCCCGCGTAGAATTGGCACTCTGAGAGGCCGAGTGCCACCGGAACACCCGGACCTGGGGCTTGGCCCCATGTTTCCGGGGCCGGACAATGGGGAGGGGCTAGGGCAGATGCTGGACGACCGCAGGATGGCGGTGTTGCGGGCGATTGTCGAGGACTACGTCTCGACCGGCGAGCCGGTCGGCTCGCGCGGCCTGGTCGAGCGCCACCAGCTAAGCGTCTCGCCCGCCACTATCCGCAACGACATGGCCGTGCTGGAAGAGGCCGGGCTGATCGCTCAGCCGCACACGTCGGCCGGGCGGATTCCGACCGACGCCGGCTACCGCCTGTTCGTCGACCAACTGGCGACTGTCAAACCGCTGTCGGCGGCCGAACGCCGGGCCATCCAGACCCTCCTGGACGGGCCGCTCGATCTGGACCAGATCGTCTCGCGGGCGGTCAGGGCGCTGGCCCAGTTGACCCACCAGGTCGCGGTCATCCAATATCCGTCGCTGCGGACCACCCGGGTGCGCCACATCGAGTTGATCGAGTTGGCGCCGGCCCGCTGCCTGCTGGTGATGATCACCGACGCCGGCCGGGTCGAGCAGCGGGTGGTCGAGCTGCCGGCGACATTGGGGCCTCAGACGACGGCGGTGCTGAGGGCGAAATTGAACGAGGCGACCGCCGGACCGACCCTGGAAGAAGCCCTGGTGGACCTGGACAGCCTGTGGCTCGGGTTCACCGAAGACGTCCGGCCGGCGGTCCAAGCGGTGGTCGACACCCTCAAGGCGATTCCGAAGTCCGGCTACCAGGAGCGTCTGGTGGCGGCCGGGACCTCCAACCTGGCCCGCTCCTCTGCCGATTTCCGCCGCTTCATGCCGGTGCTGGAGGCGATCGAGGAACAGGTGGTGCTGCTCAAACTGTTGACCGAGATGTCGGCGGATTCGGGCCAAATCGCGATCCGGATAGGCCACGAGACCACCCAGGCCGGACTTGAGGAGACGTCGTTGGTGGCGGCCGGCTACGGTCCGGGCCGAACGGTCGCGACTCTCGGCGTGCTCGGCCCCACCCGCATGGACTACCCTGGCTCGATCGCGGTGGTGCGCGCCATCGCCCTATATCTCTCACGCATTCTGGCGGCATAGCCGGGACGAGCGAAGCGAAGGAGACTATGAACGACTACTACGCCATCCTCGGGGTCGCCAAAGGCGCCTCGGCCGAGCAGGTCAAAGCGGCTTACCGCAAGGCCTCGAGGGCGCACCACCCCGACATTGTCGGACACACCCCCGCGGCGGAGGAGAAGTTCAAGCAGATCAACGCCGCTTTTGAGGTTCTGTCGGATCCGAAGAAGCGGGAAATGTATGACCTGGGCGTCGATCCGCTGGCGCCGGGCGCCGGCGCGGCCGCCGGCGCCAATCCGTTCGGGGGCTTCGCCGGCTCGTTCGGCGGTTTCAGCGACATCTTCGAGGCCATGTTCAACGCGGCGGCCGGCGGCGCGGCCGGCCAGGCGGGGCCGGCCTCAAGGGCGTCGCGCGGACGCGACCAGCTTGAGCGGATCGCGATCGAGTTGAAGGAGGCGGTCTTCGGCGGCGTCGAGGAAGTCGTCTACCTGACCTATTTGACCTGCGCCGGCTGCGGCGGCGACGGTTGCGCCCCGGGCACCGGGCCGAGCGTCTGCTCGGCTTGCCAGGGGCGCGGCGTGCGCGAGCGGCTGGTCCGCTCGCTGCTCGGCACCGTCCGCACTATGGACCCCTGCCGCCAGTGCCAGGGTTTCGGCAACATAATCGCCAGCCCCTGCCCGGACTGCTCCGGCCAGGGCCGGGTTCGCGGCCAAGCCTCGGTCGAAGTCGAGGTGCCCCCGGGAGTCGACAACGGCAACCGGTTGCGGCTGGTCGGCAAGGGCGAGGCCGGCCCGGCCGGCGGCCCGAACGCCGATCTTTACATTGAGTTCAAGGTCAAGCGCCACCCCGATTTCGTCCGCGACGGCGACGATCTCCTGGCGACGCTGCCGATTCCGATGACGGCGGCCGCGCTCGGCGCCGCGATCGCCGTCGAGACCTTCGACGGCCCCGCCGTGGTTGACGTCAAACCGGGATCGCAACCCGGCGCGGTGATCGTCCTGGAGGGTTTGGGGGTCGGCCGGTTGGGCCAGCGGACCCGCGGCGACTTGCGCGTCCAACTCGACGTGCGGGTGCCGACAGAACTCGACGACTCGCAACGCGAACTACTGCGCCGCCTGGCGTTGGAGCGCCGCGAAGAGCGTCCCGAGCCCCGCCTGGCCTCCACCGGCGGCGTCTTCTCGCGCCTCAAGGACAAGCTGACCGGCAAGTGACCGCGCCGCTGCTGTGGGTCGCGGCGGACGCCTTGGCGGCCGCCGGGCCGGGCCAAACGCTGAGCGTCGGCGGCGAGGAGGCCCGCCACGCGGTGACGGTCAGGCGTTTGCGGCCGGGCGAGCCGGTTTTGCTGTCCGATGCCGCCGGGAGACTGGGACACGCCACCGTCGCCGCCGTCGTTCCCGGACCGCGCCCGCGCCTGACCGCGCTGGTCGCCAGCGTCGAGGTGGTGGCCGAGCGCCGGCCCCGGTTAGTTCTGGTCCAGGCGCTCGCCAAACAGCGCCGCGACGAGGGCGCCGTGGCGGCGGCGGCCTGCCTTGGCGTGGACGCGATCATCCCCTGGCAGGCCGACCGCTCGCTGCCCCGCTGGGCCGGCGCCAAGGCGACCGCCGGGGTCGAGCGCTGGCGGGCCCTGGCGCGGGCCGAGGCGCAGGTGGCGCGCCGGCCCCGGATCCCGGCGATTGACGCCCTGATGGACACGGCCGGGCTGGCGAGCCGGCTGGCGGGCGAGATCGCGGCGGGCCGGGCCCGCGGCATCGTGCTCCACGAGGACGCCTCGGGCGGCCTGGCGGCGGCCCTTCAGGGCGAGGTCGCGCCCGGTCCGGCCGAGGACGGCGGGCCCGGCCCGCGGGCGGCGGGCGAGGCCGTTTATCTGCTGGCCGGGCCGGAGGGCGGCATCGGCGGCGACGAACTGGCGCGGCTGACGGCGGCCGGGTGCCGGCCGGCGCGGCTCGGGCCGGAGATTCTGCGGGCCGGACTGGCCGGACCGGCCGCCCTGGCCGTGGCCAGTCACCTGCTGGGACGCTGGGCTCGGTAGGATAACGCTATGTCTTTGCCTTCGGATTGCCTGTTCTGCCGGTTTGTCAGCGGCGAACTCCACACCGAGATCGTCGGGCAGAACCAGAGGGCGATCGCCTTCCGCGACATCAATCCGCAGGCGCCGCTGCACGTCCTGGTGATTCCGCGCGAACATTTCGCGGACGTGGCGGCGTTGGCGGCGGCCGATCCGGAGTCTTTGGCCGACCTGGTCGGCCTGGCCCAAGAGGTGGCGATGGACGAGGCCGACGGCGAATACCGCCTGATCTTCAACTCCGGCCCGGCCGCCGGGCAGAGCGTTTTCCACGTCCACGGGCACGTCATCGGCGGAACGCGGCTGGGCTGGTCGCCGGCCTGATGGCGGATTCCAACGCGGCTCCGCGGACTATCCGGGTGACGGACACCGCCGCCATGATGGCCCTGGTGGGGCGGGCCGACACCAACCTCAGGGCGATCGAGCAGGCCGTGCCGGCCGCCGACGTGCACGTCCGCGGCGACGTGATCACGGTCCGGGGGGACGAGGCGGCGGCCGACGCGGCCGCCGCGCTGATCGCGGAACTGCTGGTGATAGTCGGACGCGGGGCCGCCCTGGGGCCGGACGACGTCGGCCGGGTGGCGGCCATGTTGGGGGAGGCGGCCGGACGGCCGCAGGCCGAGAGCCCCTCGGCGGTGTTGACGCAATCGATCCTGTCGGCCCGCGGGCGGACGGTGCGGCCGAAGACCCTGGGCCAAAAACGCTATGTCGACACGATCGACTCCGCCACGGTGGTGTTCGCGATCGGCCCGGCCGGCACCGGCAAGACCTATCTGGCGATGGCCAAGGCGGTCCAGGCGCTCCAGGCCAGGCGGGTCAACCGGATTGTGCTGACGCGCCCGGCCGTCGAGGCCGGCGAACGCCTGGGCTTCCTGCCGGGCACTTTGGGCGAGAAGATCGACCCCTATTTGCGCCCGCTTCACGACGCGCTCCAAGACATGATGGACCCCGACCACATTCCGCGGCTGATGGACGCCGGCGCCATCGAGGTGGCGCCGTTGGCCTATATGCGCGGGCGCACCCTCAACGACGCCTTCGTCATTTTGGACGAGGCCCAGAACACCACCGCCGAGCAGATGAAAATGTTCCTGACCAGGTTGGGTTTCGGTTCGAAAATGGTGGTCACGGGCGACATCACGCAGACCGATTTGCCGTCCGGGCAGCATTCCGGCCTGCGCGTGGTGCGCGAGATCCTGACCGGTCTGGACGACCTCGCCTTTTGCGAGCTGACCAGCCGCGACGTGGTGCGCCATAGGATTGTCAGCCAGATCATCGACGCCTGGGGGGCCTGGGACGCGGCCCGGGGCGAGCCGGGCCGGCGCGGGGAGGGGGCGCGATGAGCGTCGAGGTCCTGAACGAGACCGACACCAAAGTAGACGAGTTCGAGTTCGCCCAGCTTGGCCGTTTCGTGTTGGACTCGTTGAACGTCCACCCGCAGGCCGAACTGGTGATCTCGTTTGTCGAGCCGGAGGCGATGGCCGAACTACATGAGCGCTTCCTCGACGAGCCGGGTCCAACCGATGTGATGAGTTTCCCGATGGACGAATTGCGGCCGGGCGCCGACGACCAGCCCGGCCCGCCCGGAATCCTCGGCGACGTGGTGATCTGCCCGGATGTGGCGCGCGCCCAGGCGGCCGAACTAGGGCACAGTCTGGAGGACGAGTTGCTGGTTTTGGCGACGCACGGGATTTTGCACCTGCTCGGATTCGACCACGCCGACCCGGCCGCGCGCGTGGCCATGCTCGGACTTCAGCGCAAACTGGTTCTGGCTTTCATCGCCTCGAAATAGGCGGCGCAGATGGTTCCTTGGTGGATTTTGGCCCTCGGGGCGGCGGGCGGCATGGCCCTTTCGGTGCTCAGCGCCGCCGGCGAGGCGGGTTTGGCGCGCCTCGCCCTGGCCGGCGACCACGATTTGGCGGACCTGCCGGCCCGCCGGCGCCGGCGCATCGCCAAACTGCTCAAGTCCGCCGACACAGTTGTGCCAGCCTCGGCCTTCGCCCGGGTGCTGTTCCAGCTGATCGCCGGCATCTCGCTGGCGCTGGCGGCCGTTCGCTGGGCGCCCGGCCCGGCGGCGGCGGCCGGGCGCGGCTGGGCCGCCCTCGGGCTCGCCCTGGCGGGCGCGGCGGCGGCGGCGTCAGCCGTGGCCCTCATCCGGCCGCGGGCCCGCGCCTCGGCCGAGCCGGTCAAGGCGCTGCGCTGGGCCGGGCCCTGGTTGGCGCTGTTTCACGTCCTGGCCGCGCCGCTGCGGCCGATGTTGCGGCGGCTGGCGCCATCGGGCATGTTGCTCAGTCCGGAAGAACTGGCCGACCTGGTCGAAAACGTGTCCACAACCGACGCGATCGCGGCCGAGGACCGCGAGATGCTGTCGTCGGTGGTCGAACTGGGGCAGACTCTGGCCCGCGAGGTGATGGTGCCGAGGACCGATGTGGTGGCGTTGGAGGCGGACAGGCCGCTGCGCAAGGCCATGGCCTTGTTCCTGCGCTCCGGCCATTCGCGCGTGCCGGTGGTGGGACCGAACGGGCTCGACGACGCCCTCGGCGTCGCCTACCTCAAAGACACCGCCCTGGTCCTCCAAGCTCGCCCGGACGCCGCCGACGACCCGATCACATCGGTGATGCGCCCGGCCGTCTTCGTCCCGGAGTCCAAACCGGCCGATGACGTGCTGCGGGAGCTGCAAACGCTGGGCACGCACCTGGCCTTGGTGGTGGACGAGTACGGCGGGGTGGCCGGATTGGTGACGATGGAGGACCTGTTGGAGGAGATCGTCGGGGAGTTGACAGACGAACACGATCCGGACCCGCCCCAGATCGAGTCTTTGGGCGACGGGGTGATCCGGGTGCCGGCCCGCCTGGAGTTGGACCGGTTGGGGGAGGCCTTCGGATTGGAGATCGACGACGATGACGTCGACACAGTTGGCGGCCTGCTCGCCAAAGCGTTGGGCCGGGTGCCGATCTCGGGCGCCCAGGCCGAGGTCCAAGGCCTGGCGCTGACCGCCGAGCGGATTGAGGGGCGGCGCAAACAGGTCTCGACCGTGCTGGTCCGGCGTCTCGAAAGGCCGGTGCCGGAAGATGAGGAGTGACGCCGCCGCCAGGGGCGGCGTCGGCGGCGGTTTCCGGTCCGGTTTCGCCTCGGTGGTGGGCCGGCCGAACGTCGGCAAGTCGACGCTGACCAACGCCCTGGTGGGCGAGAAAGTGGCGATC
>JAITKC010000379.1 GCA_031278665.1 Bifidobacteriaceae bacterium
CCTGGGACAGCGCCTCTTTGACCGCCGAATGGCTGATGGCCCCCGAGCCGCCGACGAACAGGACGCTGAAATAACCGCTCATTGTCTACTTCTTCCTCTCAGTGTGGGCGTTTGGGCGCCCCGGTTGGTCACTTCAACGCTCCGGCCGACAGGCCGCGCTCGAAGTTCTTTTGCATGAGCACATAGGCCAAGATCTCAGGCAGGGCCGTCAGCACGGCCGCCGCCAGAATCTTCGTCTGATCGTTGGTGAACTCCCCGACAAAGAACTGCGGCAACAAGGTGACCACTTGATTGGCCCGGTCTTGTAAGAAGACCAGCGGCAGCAGATAGCTGTTCCATGAATTGATCAACGTCAACACGATCACGGCCGACGCGATCGGCTTAGTCAAGGGCAGCACTATGTGCCAGAAAATCTGGACTATGTTGGCGCCGTCGATGCGGGCGGCGGCGATGAAATCGTCTGGGATGCCGTCATAGAAGTTGCGCGCCAGCAGAACCGCGAACGGCAGTTGCAGCGCCGCCAGCGGCAGGATGACGGCCAGCAGCGTGTTGTACAGATGCAGTCTTGTGGCGGTGACGAACAACGGCGACAGAAGTATCACTTCGGGCAGGGTCAACGCGACCAGCATCATCCAGAAATAGATTTCTTTGCCGCGCACCCGCAGTTTGGAGAAGCCGAAGGCGGCCGTCATCGAGAAGACGTAAACCAGGATGATCACGCCTCCGGCCACCAGGGCGGAGTTCTTGAAGAAAGTCGGAACCACGCCGGTCTCCCAGACCACCACGAAATTGTGGAAGCCCCGCCCGGCCAGCGAGCCGCGCACCATCTCGATCAACGGCAACAAGAACGGTATTGTCAGCAGCGCCAAAACGACTTGGATGACAATTTTGGAGCGCCGATGGCGAATCTCGAACATCAGCCGCGCACCTCCCGGCGATTCGCCCTCGACACCAACACCGCTCCCGCCACGGCCAGGATCAACAGCACTATCGAAATTGCGGCGGCGTAGCCGATGTGGGCCTGTCTGATGCCCTGGCGGTAGATGTAGGTGCCGAGGAACTCGGTGGCATGATGCGGTCCGCCGGTGGTCACCAAGTAGGGGATGTCGAAGGTCTTGAGCGCGCCGATGAAGCCGAGCATCGCCAGCGCCACCGTGGTGGGGCGGCAACTCGGCCAGACCACATGCCAAAGAACCCGGAAGTTGCCGGCCCGGTCGATCCGGGCCGCCTCGATTAGCTCCGGCTCGATTTGGCTCATGGCGGCGTAGTAGAGGATGAAGGTCAAGCCGGTCCATTCCCAGACCGTGATCATCATCAGAGCGCCCAGCGCTGTGTTCGGGTCGGCCAACCAGGAATGGGTCGCGAAGTCGAGTCCGACCGCGCTCAACATCCGGTTGACCATGCCGTCGTCGGCGAACACCAGTCGAAACACCGGCGCCATCGTCGCCGGCGCCAAAACCGTCGGGATGAAAATAATCACCTTGTGCAGAGTCGGCAGTTTGACTTTGGTGTGCAATATGGCCGCCAAGGTGAAGCCGAGCAACGTCTGGACTGTGAAGGTGACCACGTAGTAGACGGCCGTGTGCTCCAACGACTGCCAAAACACTGGGTCGCCGAGCATTTTGGCGATGTTGCCAAGGCCGACGGCCTTGGCCCGGGGGCTGACGCCGTCCCAATCCAAGGTCGCGATATAGCCGGTGTAACCGATCGAGTAATAGATCAGCCCGACCACGAATGCGAATCCAGGCAGTATCCAGGGCATGCCGGACGGCAGGTGCAGGCCGCGTCCCCGCTTGGCGCCGGCTAAGGCGGAAGGTTTGGTCGCAGTGTTCACGTTTGTATCTTCCCGGTTCAACGGGCGCGCCCGGGAACTATCCCGGGCGCGCCCGCCGGCGAGGAACACACCGGGTATTAGCCCAGTTCCTCTTGCGCCTTCTGAAGGGTTTCGGCGGCCTCCTGCGGAGTCGCCTCACCCGACCCGACAGTCGAGCAAGCGTCCATTAGCGCCTGGTTCATGTCGGCGTTGATGGTCTGGAATCGGGGCGAGTCGACAACCGAGGAAGCCCTCTCGGTCAAAGCCTTCATCGGGTCGCCTTGTTTGTCCGGGTTGACCAGCTTGACGTTGTTCCAGTTGGGTGTGACCGACTTGAGGGCGGGAATGAGGTTCAGCGAGTCGGCGATGGCCTGCTGGCCCTTTTCCGACGTGCCCATCCAAACCGCGAAGGTGGTCGCGGCGCCAATGTTGGCGGAGTTGGCGCTGACGCCTTGTCCGTAGTCGACGTCGCCGAACAGCGAGCCGGTGTTGCCGGTGCCGGCGATGTCCGGGAAGTCGATCGGCATCATGGTGAACGGATCGTCAGTCGAGCCCGCGGCCTCCATCGCCGAGCGCATGACGTCCGGAATCAAATACTGCGAATACCAGGTGCCCATCATCACCATGGCGTATTTGCCGGACATGAACTCGTTGTTGGCGTCGGGATATTGCATTTTGCCCAGGGCGCCGCTCGGCATGATGCCGTCGTCGAACAATTGCTTCCACAGCTCCAGCGCCTTGACCAGATTCGCGTCGGTCCAGGCCACCTCGCCGCGCGTGGCCTTGACAAACGTGCCGGGCGAGACGTTGTCGGCGATCGCGTGCAGGGTGTCGATGTTGAAGGCCCCTTGGCCCGCGCCCTGGGTGAAGCAGCCGATGCCGTTGGACTCGAGCTCGGCGCAGACGGCCTTCCATTCCGCCAGGTTGGTCGGCGCCGCGAGGCCGTATTTGTCGAACAGGTCCTGGTTGATCCACATGATTCCGGAGAACACCGCCCCCGAGGCGAGCGCCTTGAGCTCGCCGTCGATTGTCAGCGCCTCGACGCCGGTCGGCGAGAGCAGATCCTTCCAGTTCGCGCCGAGCGCTTGTTCAACCGCCGGCGACAAGTCGATCGCGCTTGGGCCGAAGACCGCCGCGCCGCCGTTGGCCGAACCGGCCGACATCTGGTAGACGTCCAAACCCGAACTGTCGGCCAGCGCCGGGCGGATCGCCGCGTCGTAGTCGTCGATCGAGGTCTGCTTCCAGGTGACCTTGATGT
>JAITKC010000297.1 GCA_031278665.1 Bifidobacteriaceae bacterium
GACATTCACCCCCATGTCATCGCGGCCGACGAGCGCCGATACCGCCTCGCGCCGGTCGGCGGCCAAATGTCGGCGTGGGCGCGGTCGAGACCGGTCACAACCGAGGCGCTGATCGCCGCGATGGACCGGACCGGCGTGGCTCAAGCCGTGATCGTGCAGGCCTCGACCGCTTACGGATACGACAACAGCTCTGTCACCGACTCGGCCGGTCTGTGGCCCGGCCGGCTGGCGGCGGTGGCCTGCGTCAACCCGCTCAGCCACCAGGTGGGGGCCGAAATCGATCATTGGGTGGCGGAGCGCGGAGCGGCCGGACTGCGGCTGTTCGCGGCCGGGTCGACCATCGGCGACAAATCGGGCTGGCTCGACTCGCCGGACACCTTTCCGGCCTGGGAGGCGGCCTTGCGCCATCGGACGCCGGTGTGCGTCCAGACCAGATTTTCGAACCTTGCCCGCCTCAGGACCATGTTGGAGAGATTCCCGGGAGTTCGGGTGGTCCTGGACCACATGGCCTACCCGGACCTAACGAATGGCCCCGCGCACGCCGCCGCCGAGCCGCTGCTCGCCTTGGCCGACTGCCCAAACCTCTACCTTAAACTCACGTTGAGGAACCTCGAGCCTCTGGCCCGCGCCAACGGCGGACCGACGCCGTTCTTGCGCAGATTGGTCGACGCGTTCGGCGCCGACCGGATCGCCTGGGGCTCCAATTTTCCGGCCGCCGCGAATCCGCTCTGCGACCTGGTCGCTCTCGCCGTCAACGCCTGTAGCGGCCTCGGCCCCGACGAGCGGCGCTGGATCGCGGCTGGGACGGCCCGGCGGCTCTACCCGGCGCTGGCCGACGCGAAAAGTCCGTCCGAAAGGGGTTTGCCGTGAGCGAATCGATTGTCCTGGACACGGTCATGGACACCTATCCCCACACCGCCCGGCTAAAGGACGGCGGGCTCGCCTCTTCCCGATTCGCCTTCCGATTCCACGATGAATATCGACCGGTCCACACCGCCTTCAAGCGGATGGTCCGCGACGACGCCTTCGACCTGTCGGAGATGGCGGCGGCCACGGCGCTTCAGGCGGTCGTCGCCGGCAAACCGCTCGTGGTCCTGCCAGCCGTGATGCTGAGCCGGTTCCACCACGGGTCCCTGGTGCGCGCCGAAGGCTCCGACCTGAAGGGGGCGGCCGACTTGGGCGGACGCCGCGTGGCCGTGCGGTCGTATGGGCAAACGACCGGCTTGTGGGCCCGCGGCGTCCTGGCCCGCGAGTACGGGGTCGATCTGGACACGGTCACCTGGGTCGTATTCGAGGAAGGCCATGTGGCCGAGGCCGCGACGCCGCCCAACGTGGTCAAGGCGCCTGAAGGCGCAAGCGTCGAGTCGATGTTGACGGCGGGACAGGTCGACGCGGCGATCGTCGGACGGCAGCGGTCCGTCGACAGCCGAATCACGCCGCTGATCCCCGACCACGCGAACCGGGCGATGGCCTGGTTCGAGAAGACACGGATCATGCCCGTCAACCACATGCTGGTGTTGTCCCGGCGCGTGGCGGACGCCTGGCCGTGGCTGATCGACGAGCTGTGGCGTCTGTTGGCCCAGGGCCGCCAGTCCTATCTGCGGGAACTGCCAGCTTTGGAACCGGCCAACCCGGACCAGGCCATGGCCCAAGAACTGCTCCGCCTGGGGCACGATCCGCTGCCCTTCGGCCTGGACTCGCTCGGCCCGATCATGGAGTTCGCCGCCTCGCTCAGCTTCGAGCAAAGGCTGATCGACCGGGCTCTCAGCCTGGAAGAGGTCTTCGCCCCTTGTGTGAGGCATCTGCGATGATCGTCGACGTCCACGCCCACTACACGATGGCGCCGCCAGAGCTGCTCGCCTACCGGGGAACCCAATTGGCGCAGTTGAACAAGCCGAGACGCAAACCGCTGACGCTTTCGGACGAACGGGTCGAGCAATCTTTAGCCGGCTTGTTCGCCGCGATGGACGCCCGCGAGGTCGACGTCTTGGCGTTTTCGCCCAGGGCCGCGGGCATGGGACACGACTTGGGGTCTGAAGCGGTCAGCCGGGCGTGGACGGAAGTGTGCAACGATTTAGTCGCCCAAGCCTGCGCCCTGGCGCCGACCAGGCTCATCCCTGTCTGTCAGCTGCCGCAGTCTCCGGGGGCACCGATCACCGGGCTGTTGGAAGAGGTCGATCGACGCGCCGCAATGGGCTTCGCCGGCTGCTTGGTCAACCCGGATGTGACCGGCGGCGAGCCGCCATGGACGCCGTCGCTGGGCGACGAATGGTGGTATCCGCTTTGGGAAGCGCTGTCACGACTTGAGATGCCGGCCATGATCCACGCCAGCGCGACCCGCAATCCGGCGATGCACATGAACGCCTCCCATTATGTCGCCTGGGATCTCGCCGCCACGGTCGAACTGTGCGCCTCGAAGGTGTTCGACGACTTCCCAACTCTGAAGATCATCGTGCCGCATGGCGGCGGCGCGGTTCCCTACCAGTTCAACCGCCTGCGGGCAGTTCACGCGGCCGAGCGCAGGGCTCCCTTCGAGGAGATGGCGCGGCGGCTGTGGTTCGACACCGCCGTGTACGACCAGGATTCGCTCAAGATGCTGATCGACAAGGTCGGATCCGACAGAGTCGTGTTCGGCTCTGAGATGTTCGGCACCGGCAAGGCTATCGACCCCGTCACCGGCGCTCCGTTCGACAACAACCTGCCGCTCATCGAGGGTCTCGGCTTGGCGCCCGAGGAGCGCCAGGCGATCTTATGCGACAACGCCAAGACCCTTTTCAACCGGGCGGCCGTCTTCCAAGGGGAGCGGTTGTGACCGGGCGCCCCAGGATCGTCCGCACGTTTGCGCGGCCCGACCGCCGCGCCGTCGACGCCCTGAGCGATTTCGACGTGGCAACCGTCTACGAGGCCTCGGGCCGACGCGGCTTGATGCTCCCCCGCGTCAAACCTGTCGCCTGGGGGATGCGCGCCTGCGGACCGGCCGTCACGGTCCTGACGGCCCCGGGCGACAATCTAATGATCCACGCGGCGGTCGAATTGGCCCAACCAGGCGACGTTCTAGTCGTCGCCGCCACCGGCGAACACGAAGACGGCGCCGTCGGAGAATTGCTGGTTACCCAAGCCCG
>JAITKC010000006.1 GCA_031278665.1 Bifidobacteriaceae bacterium
GGGGGCGTCGTGCGCGGGGTTCTAGACATCCGCTTCCCGGCCGGGTTGCCGCCGAGTCGCCGAAGTCAGGCGGCGGGCGGGATCTGGCCTGTGGCCAGCGCCAGAGCCACCTCGCGGGCGGTCGGAATGGAGGGGCCGGCGCCAGGCCGGGTCAAGGCGATCGAGGCGGCGGCGGTGGCGGCCCGCGTCGCCTCGCCGACAGTCGCCCCGTCCGACAGGCGGGCGGCCAGGACGCCGTTGAAAGTGTCGCCCGCGCCGGTGTGGTCCACCGGCTCGACCGGCAGCACCCGGACGACTTCGGTGTCCTGGCCCGCCTGGGCCACCACCGACCCCTCGCCGCCGCGGGTCATCACGACCGAGGGGACCAAACGCTGGAGCGCCCGCAGCAAGGAGGCGTCGTCGGAGGGATACATGCCGAAGTGTTGGGCGGCCAATTCTCTGGCCCCGAGTTGGCTGACCACCAGCACGTCGACGTTCTTCAGCAGTTCGGGCGGCAGGTTGGCGGTCGGCGCCGCGTTGAGGACGAAGATCGTTCCGGCGGCTTTGGCCGCCGCCGCCGCCCGTTCCACCACCGGCACCGGAACCTCAAGCTGGGCCAGAACCACGCGGCTGTCGGCGATCAGCTCAAGGTCGCCGTCGCTCAGGTCGACCCGCGCGTTGGCGCCGGTGACCACGGTGATGACATTGGCCCCCTGCGGGTCCACCATCACGATGGCCATGCCGGTGGGGCAGTCGACGGTGCGCACGGCGCGAGTGTCGACTCCGGCCGCGCTGACGAAGTCTTCCAGCAGCCCGCCGTCCGCGTCCGCGCCCCAAGCGCTGATCAGCGCCGTCGGCACGCCTCCGGCCTTGGCGGCGGCGACCGCCTGGTTGGCGCCTTTGCCGCCGGGAAAACGCTCCGAATCGCTGGCCACAACCGACTCGCCGGGGTCCGGCCACCGCGGCACCCGCACCTCCAAGTCGACGTTGGCCGAGCCGACCACTACCACCTGAAATCCCCCAGCCGGGGTCTTCTGCGCCATCCGCGCGCCTCCTAGTCTTCGGGGGCGGACAACTCTCCGCCTGATCGAGTCTTCCGTCCCGTTGGTTGATCGCTGAAAGCCTGGCGGCCAGGCCGCGGCGCCATCGCGGCCGACCACGTGGTTTCCGCCTAGACAAGCCTGCCACAACCGGGCCGCCGCCCTTGCCACAACCGCCCGCCGGTCCGCGAGCCGACGATGCCGCCGCAAAGCCCCCAGCCACCCCGCGCCCAAGCCGCCCGCCGGCCGCCCGGTCAGCGGGCGGCTTGGGCCGCGGCGGCGGCCGAGCCGCACTCCCGGGCACGCCGTAGGCTGGGGACATGGACTTGGAGGATGTCGCGCTGCTGACATCCGACCAGGGGCGACTGTTGCTCGCGTCTTTGCCCGAATACGATCCGAAACTGGTCATCAAGCTCTCCGAGGGCCTGCGCCGCCGCGGAATCGACCCGAAACTGGTCGCCGCCGCGCTGACGCAGAACCGCCTGCGCGCCCGGGCGCGCGCCAAGTTCGGGCCGTTCGCGGACCAGATGCTCTTCACCGACCAGGGACTCCAGCAGGCCACCCGCCTGGTGGTGGCGGCTCGCCACGCCGAGCGCTATCTGCCCGGCGGGGCCGGGCAAAGCGGCCAATCGGCCGCGCCGCCCAATCAAAGCGCGCGCGACCGGCGGGTGGCCGACCTGACGGGCGGGATCGGCGGCGACGCGCTGGCCATGGCGGCCCTCGGGTTGCGCGTCACGGTATACGAACGCGACCCGGTGACGGCCGGCGTCGCCCGAGCCAACCTGGCGGCCTTCCCGGAGGCCCGGGTGATCGCCGCCGACGCCCTGGAGGCCGACTTGAGCTATGCCGACGCCTTGTTCGCGGACCCCTCGCGGCGCTCCGCCGACGGCCGCCGGGTGTTCGACCCGGCCGCCTACGACCCGCCCCTGGAACGCCTTTGGGCGCTCGCAGGCGGCCGGCCCCTCGGCGTCAAAGTCGCGCCCGGAATAGCCCATCGGGCCATCCCGCCGCGGGCCGAGGCGGAATGGGTGTCCGTCGACCGCCAGGTGGTCGAGGCCGGAATCTGGTTCGGCCGGCTGTGTCAGGCCGATGGCGCCGAGCCGCCCCCGGACCCGGCCGGCCGGGGATTCGGCCCGCGCCGCGCCGCCTTGGTCATCCGCCAAGGCCGCGCCCACCGCCTGACCCAGTTCTCAGACCCGGCCGAGTTCCCGCACTCGGCCGACGATGCCGCGCGGACGCCCGGCCCGGCCGCGCCCCGGCCGCCCGCCCGGGCCGCGCGCCTGGCCACCGGCCCCCTCCAAGAGTTCATCTACGAGCCGGACGGAGCCGTCATCCGGGCCTGCCTGATCGCCGAGGCCGCCGCCACCCTGGGACCGGGGCCGGCCGCGCCGACCCTGGTCAACAGCCGGATCGCCTATGTCACCGCCGCAGTCGAGGCGCCTTGGAATCCGTTCTGGACCGGCTACCGAGTCGAAGACGCCTTCGACTTCAACCTCAAACGTTTGCGGGCCCACTTGCGGGCGCGCGGCATCGGACAAATTGTTGTAAAGAAGCGTGGCAGCCCGGTCGACCCCGCCGAACTGCGCAAACGCCTGGCGCCCAAAGGCGACGGGAGCGCCGTCGTCATCCTGACGCGGCTGGGCGCGCGACAATCGGTGGTGATCGCCCAACCCCTGCGGAGCGCTAAGGAAACGCCATGAAACTGCCGTTCGCAGACTCTCCCCGTTCAACGGTCGGAATCGAATGGGAAGTCGCCCTGGTCGACCGCGACTCAGGCGACTTGAGGCAGGCGGCGCAGGCCATCCTCGAGGCGGTGCGCTTGCCGGACGGCCGGCCGCATCCGGGGATTCTGCAAGAGTTCCTGCTCAACACGGTCGAGGCGGCGTCGCGCCCGTCGCCGACCATCGGCCGGGCGATCGCCGACATCGCCGAACGGATCGACTTGATCCGGGCGGCGGCCGAACCCCTGCGGGTGGAGTTGATGGCGGCCGGGACCCACCCGTTCGCCCGCTGGGAACGCCAGCGGGTGACTAATAAGGAGCGCTATCTCCGGCTGGTCGATCGAACCCAGTGGTGGGGGCGGCAAATGCTGATTTACGGCGTCCACACCCATGTCGGCGTCGAGGACCGGCGCAAAGTGCTGCCGATAATCCGGGCGCTGCTCGGCTATCTGCCGCATTTGCAGGCGCTGTCGGCGTCCTCGCCCTATTGGGGCGGCGAGGCGACGGGCTACGCCTCGAACCGGGCGCTGATGTTCCAGCAGCTTCCGACCGCCGGCTTGCCGTTCCAGTTCGACCGCTGGTCCGAACTCGAGGCCTATTTCGGCGACATGGTCCACACCGGCGTCATCGACGTGTTCAACGAAATCCGCTGGGACATCCGCCCCTCCCCGCGTTTCGGCACCGTCGAGGTCCGGGTCTGCGACGCGCTGCCCACCCTGCGCGAGGTCGCGGCCGTCTCGGCCCTGGTCCAATGCCTGGTCGAAGAGTTCTCCGGACTGCTCGACCGCGGCGAGGAGCTGGCGACTATGCCGACCTGGTTTGTCCAGGAGAACAAGTGGCGCTCGGCCCGCTACGGCATGGACGCGATCATCATCTTGAACCGGGCCGGCGACGAACAACTGGTCACCGAGCATCTGCCGGAGGTTCTGCGCCGCCTGGAACCGGTCGCGGCCAAACTGGGCTGTCTGGACGAACTCGCCTTCATCCCCCAGATAATCGCCGCCGGGGCCTCCTATCAGCGCCAACTGGCCGTCGCCGGCCGCCACGGCGGCGACCTCGGGGCCGTGGTCGACGCCCTGGTGCGCGAACTGGCGGCCGACCGCCTGGGCGCCTGACCGCCCCGACTGCGCCGTCAGGCCACCAAGCGGGTCGACGCCATAGACGAGTCGGCGCCGATGTCCAGCCCGGACGGGCTCAGCCGGTGGACTATGGCGTGCACGCCGGCGGCGGCGATCATGGCGCCGTTGTCGGTACAGCGTTCCAGGGGCGGCACCCGCAGCCGCAGGCCGGCGGCGGCGCAGCGGGCCGCCGCCTTGTCGCGCAACTGCGAGTTGGCGGCGAATCCGCCGCCGATCACCACCGTGTCGAGGCCGAAGGCGGCCGCGGCGGCGACCGTCTTGGCGGTCAGCACGTCGGCGACCGCCTCGGAGAACGATGCCGCGAAGTCGTTGAGCGGGACCGCCCGGCCGGCGTCTTGGGCGGCTTCGATCAAACGCGCCGCCGCCGTCTTGAGACCCGAGAACGAGAAGTCGTAGGGGTGGCGCTCAAGGTCTTGGCGGCGGGTCAGCGCCCGCGGGAAGGCGATCGCCGTCGGGTCGCCGGCGCGGGCCAGGCGGTCGATGTGGGGGCCGGCCGGATAGGGCAACCCGAGGACCCGGCCGATTTTGTCAAAAGCCTCCCCGGCGGCATCGTCCAACGTCTGCCCCAACTCGCGGACTTCGGCGCCGTCGATGACCAACAGCGACGAGTGTCCGCCGGAGACCACCAGCGCCAGCGCCGGGCCGTCGAACGGCCCCGACGCCAACTGGTCGACCAGCGCGTGCCCGATCACATGGTTGACTCCGTAAAGCGGCTTGTCCAGGGCCAAGGCCAAAGCTTTGGCGGTCGCCAAGCCGACGGCCAGCGAGCCGACCAGACCCGGCCCGGCGGTCACGGCCACCGCGTCGACGTCCTTCAGCGCCGTACCGGCCGCCGCCAACGTCGCGGCGATAGTCGGCCCGATCGCCTCGAGGTGCGCGCGCGAGGCGACCTCTGGAACAATCCCGCCGAAGCGGGCGTGTTCGGCCACCGACGAGGCCACCGTGTCATGTAATAACTCGAACCCGCGAGCCAAGGCCACGCCGGTCTCGTCGCAAGAGGTCTCGATTCCGAGCACCAAGGGGTCGCCAGCCACCTGGCCACCCTAGCCGACTGGCGGACCAGACCTTCGCCCTTTGGCCGCCCTGGCCACCTTGGCCGCCCTGGCCACTGTGATCGCCGCCGCCAGCGCGATCGCCAGCGTGATGACCGCCCAGGGGATCGCCGTCAAGGCGAAGCCGGCGCTGACCGCGCCCGGCGGGCTGACCTCGTCCGCGCCGACCACAGTCGGGGTGACCTCGACTGCGCCGGTCAGCCGGAACAGCGGCCCGATCGCCAAGCTGACCGAGCCGGTCACCCGTTCGCCCGGCAGCAGTTCCGTGATCGGCTCGGCCTCGGCGCTGATCGCGCCCAGCCCCCACAGGCCCTGCGCCGCCACCACGACCCGCCCGCCCAAGCGGGTGTTTCCGGTGTTGGCGATCACATAGTCGATCCGCAGGCGGCTGTCGGTCAGCGGACTCCACGAGCCGGTGTACTCGGTGGTCACGGACTCGACCCGCAACGCCGGGCTGATCTCCCCGGACACGCGCAGGTGGAGGCGGACGCCGACGCGATGGGTCAAAGCCACGGCCCCGGCCTGGGTGAGGCCCACGGCGATGCCGGCCGGATGGTCGCCCGGCGTGGCGGTCGCGGGCACGGTTATCCGGACCGGCAAAATCCTGGTCTCGCCCGCGGCCAACGTCAACTCGCCGCCGTCCAGTCCCTCGACGCCGATCCACTCGCCGTCGCCGCCGTCGACCATGTCGAAGACTCCGTCTTGGCCGACCACGCCGTCCCCCACCGACACTTGGAAAGTCGCCTCGACCGCCGAGTGGTTGGTCACGGCGATGGCGTCCTCGGCCGTCCCGCCCGGATCGAGGGTGTGGCGCAAGGAGACGCGGCCGTCGGCGCCGGTTGTCCCGGCCGGCGCCACCGACCACTCGACTTCCGGGGCCGGATCGGCACTGGCCGACGGCTCGGCAGTGCCCGACGGCTCGGCACTGGCCGACGGCTCGGCGACCGCCGCGATAACGGCGGGCGGGTCCCCGGCTGACGCCGGGGACCCGATCGGATTGAGCCCAAGGGCGACTAGCCCCAAGACCCAGAACAGACCTCTTCGCAAGGCCGTGTCAGTCCTTGGCGAACAAGGTCAGGACGATCTCGCTGCCGTAGCGGCCGGGGTCGGTCGCGCCGGGCGGCTGGAAGCTCAGGTCGGCCCCGACTATGGTGATTCCCTCGCGCGACTCGGCCTCCGACTCGGCCAGTGTGGCCGGGCCGTTCAGCGCCTGGCCGGCCTGACCGGCTGTCGCGCCGCCCTCAGAAGAACTGACTTGCGGGTTCCAGCTCAGGTGCTCGGCCCCGACCACGCGGTTGCCGGCCGTGAAATCGCTGGCCCGGCCGGAAACCTCCCAGCCGGCCCCGCGCGCCTGGATGTCGTTGCGCGTGTCGCGAACTGTGACCGCCGGCAACGCCGCCTTCAACTCGCCGCCGACCTCCGCGAACTGGACCGGACCGGCCACCGGGGTGACCTTGAGCGTCAGCACGCCCGGAGTCAGGGTCGCCAGGCCGATCGAGGCCTCCAACGGCACCGTCGCCTCGGCGCCCGAGTAGACCGCGCCGAACAAGTCGAACAGGCTCTCGCCGATGTCGGTGTTGTCGATGTAGGCGCCCCGGACGCGGTCCCACTCATCGGCCCGCGCCACCAGCAACTCGGAGCCGGCGCCCTTGGCGTATAGCGGCACCAACGAGTTGGTGTGGTCGCCGGAGTGCCAGGCGACGCTCGGCAACGCTCCGGCCTGCCCCGTCATCGGCGTCCAGCCGACCGTCGAACCGGAGCCCGGCCCCGAAAGGTAACCGGTCTCGTGGTCGGCGGTGATTATCACCAGGGTCTCATCCCACGAAGAGTTGGCGTTGACCCAGGTGTCGATCACTTCGACGGCTTCGTTGAAGTCTTGCTGCTCCTCGACCAGGCGAGTGGTGTGGTTGGCGTGGCCGGCCCAGTCGACCGCCCCGCCCTCGACCATCAGGAAGAAGCCGTCGGCGTCGCGCTCAAGGACGTTCAACGCGCCCTGGGCCATAGTGGCCAGATCCGGCATGTCGAGCAGGGGGTCGGTATAGGGCGCCAAACTCTTGTGCGAGTTGTCGTTCACGCCCAGGCGGTTGTATTGCAGCGTCTCCGGCACTTGGGCCAGCCCGAACACTTTGTCGGGCACCGACGCGCCCTGGGCCAAGGCCTCGAAATCGGCCTTCGTCTCGATGTAGGAGTAATCCGTCGCGCCTTGCGAGACCCGGTTGTAGTCGGTTTGGGAGATCCACTTGTAGGCCGGCGTCGTCAGCAACTGGTGGTCGTCGTTGTAGAACGGGTGGCCCGCCCCCATAATCACCTCGATGCCCGAGTCGATCATCTCGGTCGCCAGGCCGTGGTAGTCGTTGCGGTTGGTGTTGTGGGAGATGAACCCGGCCGGGGTGGCGTGGTCGAAAGCGACTGTGGTGACCAAGCCCACGGCCTTGCCCATGGCGGAGGCGTGTTCGCCGATCGTCACCAGGCGCTCGCTCTGCGGCGTGTACCCGAGGACGCCGTTGAGGGTCTTGACGCCGGTGCCGAGCGCGGTGGCGGCGGCGGCCGAGTCGGTCGGACCGGTCTTGACCCAGTCGAAGGACGACCAGGCGGCATCGTCGTCATAAGACGCCCGGCCGTTGGCCGAGTAGTGCGATTGCGCGATCTGGACCGGGTAGTCGTCGTAGACCTGGACGGCCGGCCCCTTGGCGGCCTGGATGATCTCGCCGCTGACCGGATTGACTGTGACCTGGTTGCGGGCGGTTCCGGTCTCGTACAGATTGGCCGAATCGAACTGGTTGTAACCGGCCCCGTCCGAGATCAACACGATGATGTTCTTGGCGGTCGGCGCCTCCTCGGCCAGGGCGGCCGTTCCGAGGGCCGCGACGCCGGTCGCGGCCAGGCCGATCGCGGCGCTCGCGGCAACCGCCAGGCGGGCTTTGCGTTGCAAACTTCCCATAGTTGTTGTTTCCTCACATTCGTCGGGTCCCGGGCTGTTATCAGCCGGGAAGGCCCGCAACGAGGTCGCGCTGGGGCCGCACCCAGTCTGTCCACAGCCGGTGAACGCCGACGCGGGGTCTGGGAACGCATCGGTAAACGCCTGGAAAACATCTCCGGCGAGCCGGCCGCCGGCCGCTCCCGGAGCCTCGGCCTCAACCGGGCAGGTCGAGTCGCATCACCAGGGCGTCGCGCCCGGACGGCTGATAATAGGCTCTGCGCCGCCCGATCGGCTCGAATCCAAGCCAGCGGTAGAGCCCGACCGCCGCCTCGGAGCCCTCCGCGACCTCGAGTATGACCCGGCGGCGGCCGGCCAGCGCGGCCTCGGCCAGTATCCCCTCCATCAGCGCCCGCCCGAGCCCCCGGCCCCGCCAGTCCGGGGCCACCGCGATGGTCATCACCTCGGCCACGTCCCAGCCCAAGAACAGGCCGGCGTAACCCTCGACTCGCCCGCCCGCCTGGACCACGAAATACCGCCGATCGGGGCCGCCCAATTCGGCCGCCACCATTTCGCGCGACCAGGCCTCCTCCCCGAAGGCCAGGTCTTCGAGTTCGACTAACCGGTCGATGTCCGATGCCGCCGCCTCGCGCAGGAGCCACTCCTGCCCGCGTCCGGTCCGGCCAGTCGCCTGAACCGGGCGTTCCGGCCGGCCCCGATCGCCTGGGCCGCGGGCGCCCCCCTCCGGGGCCGGCTCGGCCGGGGCACTCTCGGCCGGGGCACTCTCGGCCGGGAACGGCCCGTCCGGGGCACTCTCGGCCGGGGACGGCCCGGCCGGGCTCACGGCGTCGCCCGCTTGCGCGCCGCCGGGGCCGCCACATCGGGGCGGCGCAGATATAACGGCTGGCAGGACAGGTCCAGGCGGCGCGCCGCCCGGTCCGCCGCCAGACGGGCCAACAAGGCCGGGTCGACGCCAATCGACTCGCCGGCGATCGGCGCGAATTGGTCGGCGTAACGCTCGACGCCGCCGCCCACCCTGATCGAGGCCGGCGGGACCAGCGCCGGGGCGCCGACGGCCGGCCCCTCAAGCCTGGTCAGGCCGTCCAACCGGGCGGGCGAGTCAACCCGGTAGCGAGCCCAATAGACCTCGCGGCGTTTGGCGTCCAAAGCCGCCAACACCGAAACCCCGGCCGCCAGGCGGAGGCGCCGCGCGGCATCGGCGGCCAAAACGTCCAGGTCCGAAACCCCCCAAACCGGCCGGCCGAGCGCCAACCCGAGACCCTGGGCGGTGGCCAGCGCGATGCGCAAGCCGGTGTAGGGGGCGGGGCCGCGTCCGACCGCGATCGCCGCCAGGTCGCCGGGGGCCAGGCCCTCTTCCCGCAGCAGACGCGATATCAGCGGGGCGATCGATTCGACGTGGGCCCTCGGCTGGTCGTGGATCAGGCGCCGGTCCGGCGCGCCCGGCCTGGCCAATCCAACGGCGGCGGGGCCGGCCGCGCTGATGCCGAGCACCGGCCCCGGCAGTTGCGGATCGCTCACCCTCGGTAGCCTAACCGGGCCGGCGCCGGTCAGGGCCCGCGAGCCGAGTCCCGCGCCTCGTCCCAGGCCGCGCCGGCCGAGGCCACCGTCACCAGCGCCATACCCGCGACCGCCCACCAATCAAGCGCCTGACCAGCGATTATCCAGCCAAACAAGGCGGCCGAGGCGGGCGCCAGGGCGGTCGTGACGCCGAAAGTCGCGGCCGACATGCCGCGCAGCGCGGCCATCTCCAACCCGTAGGGGATCAACGTGCCGAGTAACGCCACCAGCGCGCCCCAGCCGAGGACTTCGAGCCCAATCGGCCGGGTCGCCAAGTCCGCCAGGCCGCGCGGCAGCGAGGCCAGCGCCGCCACCGCCATGCCGATCGCCAGGCCGTCGGCGCCGCCGAAGATCCGCCCGACCCAGCGCGTCGCCAATATATAGCCAGCCCAGGCGGCGCCCGCGAGGGCTATGTAGAGCGTCCCGAGGGCGCTGATCCCGCCCGGGTCGAAACCGGACAACGCCGCCACCCCGGCCAGCGCCAGGGCCGCCCAGAGATCGGAAGAGCA
>JAITKC010000299.1 GCA_031278665.1 Bifidobacteriaceae bacterium
CCAGCGCCGCCGCGGCGGCCGCGCGATCGCTGTCAGTGGGGGCTGGCACAATCCTGTCCACGATGGTTTCCGGAAAGGCGACCGACTCGGAGACCCAGGCGGCCAGGCCCTCCTAGTCGGCCCAATGAGAGGCGGTGATGAAATCGAGAACCACTTGACGCAGGGCCGGGCCGTTCCCGGCCATATTGTCGGCTGACACGATCGTCAGCGGCGCGCGGTGGGTTCGGAACCGGCTGGCCAAGCCAAAAGCCAAGTGCCCGATGACGCTCGCCGGTCTCCCAGCGCCCAGCCGGGCTTGGGCGGTGGTCGCCATAGAGCCCGTGTGGCCAACGCTAGCCGGGCCGCCGCTGCGCGGCCTTGGGTCGCCGCTGAGCGCCAGGTCGGCGGCGATCAGCGGCTGGGCGCGGTCGAGGCGGCCGCTGGCGGCCAGACGCGCGTAGCCCTTCTCGGTCACCGTCAAGGTGACCACGCCCAGGTCGGCGCTGGCCAGCAGGCGCTGGACGCGGTCGGCGTCGGTGGCGGCGTGGAGGACCTCGATGATCGATCCGATCAGGCGCGTTCTGGCGGCGACGGGGGCGTCGTTGGTGACCGCTGTGTCACCGGCGGCTGTGCCGTTGGCGGCTTTGTCGGTGACGGCTTTGTCGGTGGCGGCTTTGTCGGTGACGGAGTAGAGGCAGTCTTGGGCGCGCAGGCGGCTGACGGTTTCGGCCGAACTGGGCGCGACCGCCACGATGCCCCAGTCTCCGCCGGTCGCGTGGTTGCCGACCTCTGTGTAAACGGCCTGATGGGCGCGGTGGAAGGCGCCCAGGCCGAAGTGCAGCAGGCGCGGCGTCAGGCGGCCGCGGTCCACCAAGGGCTGGAGTTCGGGTGGCAAGGCGGCGGCGGCGCGCGCCGATAGCTGCGGTGTCATCGGTCTCACCAATCGTGGACCGAGCCGTCAAGGCGGCGCGCGATCGGCAAGTATTTGGGCGAGAACTCGGCGAAGCGGGCGGCGGCGGCGTCGTCGTATTCGACCCCGAGCCCGGGCGCCTCGCTGACGCGCAGGTAGCCGCCGTCGAGCCGGAGGCCGGTGTGAAAAACCTCGGCCGCCTCGGGCGGGTGGCCCATGAGCTCCTGGATGCCGAAGTTGGGGATGGCGGTGTCCAGATGCGCGGCGGCCGCCATCGACACCGGCGACAGGTCGGAAGCCCCGTGCGAGCCGGATCGGACTTGATAGAGCGCGGCCAGGTCGAAGATGCGTTTGAGATGCGTCAATCCGCCAGCGTGGACCACGGTGGTGCGCACGTAATCGATCAATTGCCGGGTGATCAGGTGCTGCACGTCCCAGATCGAGGTCAGCGCCTCGCCGACGGCGATGGGCGTGGTGGTGTGGCGCCGGATCAACTCGAACGCCTCTTGGCTGTCCGCTGGCGTCGGGTCCTCCATCCAGAACAGCCGCAGCGGTTCGACGGCCTGGCCGAAACGGGCGGCCTCGATTGGCGTCAGGCGGTGGTGAACGTCGTGCAACAAGTGGAAGCCGAAACCGAAGCGTTCGCGCACCTGGGCCAGGTAGGTCGGGGCGAAGTCGAGGTACGCCTCGGTCGACCAGGGCTGCTCCTCGGGCAGCGCGGCGTTGGCGGGCTCGTAGCGCCCGCCGTGGGCCACCCCATAAGTGCCGGCGATCCCCGGCACTTGGGCTTGGGCGCGCACCGCCAGACAGCCGGCGTCGAGCAGACGGGCGACGTCGTCCAGGAGTTCGTCGACGGAGGCGCCCGAGGCGTGTCGGTAGACCAGCACGCCGTCGCGGGAGCGCCCGCCCAACAGTTGATACAACGGAAGGCCGGCGGTTTTCCCCTTGATGTCCCACAGGGCGGTGTCAACCGCGGCGATGGCCGTCATGGTGACCGGCCCCCGGCGCCAGTAGGCGCCCTTGAACAGGTACTGCCAAGTGTCCTCAATCCGGGCCGGGTCGCGGCCGATCAGCAGCGGGACGACGTGATCCCGCAGGTAGTGGGCGACGGCTGACTCGCGCCCGTTGAGAGTGGCGTCGCCCAGCCCGGTGACACCGTCCGTTGTCGTCACCCGCAAGGTGACGAAGTTGCGGCCCGGACTGGCCAACAGGACCTCGGCGGATTCGACGCGGCTCATTTGATACTCCTCACGCTCGCCAACCAATGTATACCGGGCTTGTATGGTAGCGCAAGAGGCCAACGCCGATTCGCCAGGATTGTTTGCCACGCTGAGAGCGACAGTGACCGCCCTGAATCTCCCCAAATCAGCCCCCCCAATCAGCCGTGGCGGGTCAGTTTGACGCCCAAGGCGCCGGCCCGAGCCCCAGCGGCGACCGGCCGCGTCCCGCTCACCAGCGGTTTCGCTGGGCCGCCGCCAGGCGGCCAGACCGGGCCGACGTCAAACTGACCCGCCAACCCCAAATCGGCCGTGGCGGGTCAGTTTGACGGCCCCGACCCCGGCCCAAGCCTGAGCGGCGACCCGGCGCGTCCCGCTCACCAGCGGTTTCGCTGAGCCGCCGCCAGGCGGCCGGGCCGGCCCGACGTCAAACTGACCCGCCAACCCCAAATCAGCCGTGGCGGGTCAGTTTGACGCGCTCGGCGGGCGGCGGCTGGCGGCTTGGGGGCCCGGGCTTGTACAAGATCCGACACTCGGTCATCGAGTGTCGGATTCGGGTGCATTTTGAGATCGAATGTCGCCGCAGAGGCGCCGAAGTGCGCCGAGTGTCGGATCCTGTGCGGAGCCGCCAGCGATTGGGCTGGTCACAGCCTCGGCC
>JAITKC010000026.1 GCA_031278665.1 Bifidobacteriaceae bacterium
CGGACGCGATCTTGTTGGACGCCGCCCAGTTCGCGGCGCCGCCCGTCCAGGCGGTGTCCAAACAGTTGGCCCAACCGGCGATTATCAGTTGCGACGAGTTCTGGACCGCGGCGCTGGCCGGGGTGGCGTCACCGTCTCAGACCATCCGCTTGCTGGCCGAATCGGCCTTGATGGCGGGTCGCGCCCAAGCCGAGGGCTACCAGGCTTCGGCGGTGGTGGCGATGCCGCGCGACTGGCAACCCGAGGCGATCGGATGGCCCGCCTTCGACCAGTTGAGCGCCGCCAGTTGGGTCAACACGGCGCCATTGCCGGCCGCCCTCAACGCGGCCGTCGACTCGGCGCCCGGTTTGGCCGCCGCCGGCGATTCGGGGATTGCGGCCGCGTCATTGACCGCGCTGGTCGAGTTGACCGACCGGATGGCGGCTTTCGCGTCGCTGACGCAGGACCCCGACGCCTATTTGGCGCGCTCGCTGCCGCCTTTGTTGGCGCCGCTGTCGAACGCCGTGGCCGAATCGAACCGCGCCGCCCAGGCCGCCGCCGCCCTCAACCAGGCCGCCACCGCGGCGGCGCCGCTGGCTGTCAAAGTTGGCAGCGACGTCAATTTGATTAGCGACGACGGTCGCGTGCCGGTAGTGGTTGAGAATCGGTCCAATGAGGCGGTCCGGGGGTTGGTGGTGCGGTTGACCGCCCGCACGCGGGCCATCCAACTGGGCGAACCGGTCAGCTTGGACCTCGAGCCGGACCAGGCGGGGACCGCGCGAGTGCCGGTCCACGCCGTGGCCAACGGCGTTTTCAGAGTTCAAGTCGATCTGCTCGACTCGTCCGGCCAGCCGGTGGCCGAGGGCGCCTCGTTGACAATGCGGGTCCAAGCCGAATGGGAGGACGTCGGCATGGCGGTGGTCAGCGGCGTCTTGGCGCTGGCGCTGGTGTTTGGCGTCTTCACGACGGTCCGCAAGCGCCGGGCCGAGGCCCGCTCCCAGGCCGACCGGGCGCGGCCGGCGGCGCCGGCGGGGCCGGCGGGGCCGGGAAGCGCGGCGTGAGCGAGCCCGCGAAACGGCTGGGGAATCCGCCGGCGCCAGGATTGGCCACGGCGGTTCGCCGGTCGACCGCGGCGATGGCTTCCGGCACCGCCGTCTCGCGGCTGACCGGCATGGTCCGGGCGGCCATGTTGGGCGCCGCCATCGGCGTTGTGACGACTGCGGCCAACGCCTTCGACGTGGCCAACACGTTGCCGAACTTCTTTTACGCGATCCTGGCCGAGGGCGTCCTGAACGCCGTGTTGGTGCCGCAGATCGTGCGGGCTTTCAGCGCCGGCCGGGGCGAGGAGTTCGTCAACCGGCTGGCCACCGGCGCGGCCCTGCTGTTGGGCGCTTTGACCTTGGCGCTGACCTTGACGGCCGGCTTCTGGCTGGCGCTTTTCACCCAAGGCTGGGACGCCGACAAGCGGGCGCTGGGGACGGTCTTCGCCTATTGGTGCCTGCCCCAGGTCTTCTTCTACGGCCTTTACCTGCTTTGGAGCCAGGTTCTGAACGCCCGCAGCGTGTTCGGTCCGGTGATGTGGGCGCCGGTGGCCAACAACCTGGTCAGCGTCATCGGCTTCGGCGTCTTCATCGCCGCCTTCGGCCGCTACGAAGCGCCCGGTTCGGCGGCCGGGGCGCCGCCCGGCAGTTGGGGCGGCGGGCAGATCGCGCTACTGGCCGGCGTCGCCACACTCGGAATAGCGCTGCAAGCGCTGATTCTGCTGGGGCCGCTGAACCGCGTGGGCCTTAGGCCCCGCTGGCGTTGGGGCTGGCGCGGCTTCGGATTCGGCCGGGTCGCCCGGATGACCGGCTGGACGGCGCTTTCGCTGGTCTTCAGCCAGGGCGCGATGTTAGTGGCGATCCGCCTGGCCTCGGCCGCCGAGGACGCCGCGCCCGGTCAGACGGTGGCCTCGAACGCGATTTTGACCGTGGCGCTGACAATCTACATAATCCCGCATTCGCTGGTCACCGTGTCCTTGACGACCGCCCTGTTCACGCGCCTGAGCGAACACGTCCAGGCCGGCAAACTGGCCTTGGCCGGCCAGGACTTGTCTTACGGAATTATGACCACCAGTTCTTTCAGTTTCCTTTTCACCGCCCTGCTGATGGTCTTGGCGTTGCCGCTCGGCCGGGTGCTCCAGCCCGGCGTCAGTTTGGCCGAGGTCGAGGCGCTGACCGGCCCGGTTGTGGCGATGTCGCTGGGGCTTGTGCCGCTGGGCGTGACGCTGCTGGTCAAACGGGTCTTTTTCGCCCTTGAAGATGGCCGCACGCTACTCGCTTTGCAGATTCCGATGTCGGCGCTATTCGCCGGCTTCTCTCTGCTCAGTTTCTGGTTGCTGCCGCCGGCCTGGTGGGTGACCGGGATCGGGTTGGGGCAGTCCTTGTCCTTCCTGGCCGGCGCGGTCCTGCGGCTGGCCTCGCTGCGGGACCGCTTGGAGGGCTTTGACGGGCGCCAACTGGCCTGGATGCATTTGCGGGCGGGCCTGGCCGCCTGCTTCAGCGGGGAGTTGGGCTGGCTAGTTCTGGACTTGTTCCCGCAAAGCGGCGCCGCCGGGGTGGGCGGCGCGCTACTCGCCTTGGCGAGTGTTGGCACGCTGATGACAGTGGCCTATGTCGGCCTGCTGCGCGCCATGGGGGTGCGCCAGCTGACTGATTTTATCCAGCCGCTGTTAGCCCGGCTGCGCCGGGCGACGCCGGCGAGTTCGCTGAAGTCAATCCGCGACTGAGACCAACCGCGCCAGTAGGATGACTGGAACGACTGGCGTCACCTCAGCCGGCATCACCAACTGGAGTAAATAAGGTCATGGATTCCGAATCGCCGCGCCCCAGCCTTGGCCTGGGAGATCTCCTGATGGGCCGTTACCGGCTCGAAGCCGAGCTGTTCACCAATCTGCCGGGCGCGCAACGCTTCCGGGCCACCGACACGATTCTGTCGCGCCAAACCGAGGTGCATCTGCTGACCGGCCATGGCACTAAGGACGCCGTCGACGCCGCCCGCCGGGCCGCGCTGATCGACGACCCGAGGATTGTCCGGATCTTCGACGCCGGCGGCTATTCGGGCGTCTCGTTTGTGCTCACGGCGCCGCTCGACGGCGTGTCGTTGGCGGACGTCGGGCCGTTGCCGGCGGCCCAGGCCAGAGCGGTCGCCGGCGAAGTGGCCACGGCTTTGGCGGCGGCGGCGGCGCGCGATATCCATCACCTGGCGTTGCGGCCGGAACTGGTTTTCTTAGGCAAAGGCGACACCGTCCGGATTGGCGGCATGGCCTGGGACGCGGCGGTCCGCGGGGTTTTTGACGACGACCCGGCCCGGTCCTCGGCGATCGACGCCAAAGCTTTGGTGTCAATCCTGTACGCCGCTCTGACGGCGCGCTGGCCTGGGACCACGCCGAGCGTCATGCCGCCGCCGCCGCAGTGGGACTTGAGTCCGGTGTCGCCGATCGAGTTGGTCTCCGGGGTGCCCGGCGACCTCAACATGCTTTGCGCGGTGGCCTTGGCGGCCGGCGGGGTGGGACCGGCCGACGCCGCCGAGGTGGTGGCCGACCTCGGCATTTGGCCGCCGGTCAAAATCGCCCTGCCCTATTCGGCGGCGGTGCGCGGCCCGGTTCCGCCGGCCGGGCCGGCCCCCACGCCAGCCGCCGACGGCGGCGAAGGCGGCCGCCATCCGGCCGGCGCCCCGGCGGACGATGACGCGCGCGCCGGTTTTCCGGCCGGCGCCCGGCCGCTCAGGCCAACTGACGCCGATGTCGCCGCCCTCGCCACCCAAGCCGTCATCCAGGACAAACTGGCGGCGATCGAGGCGATTGTGGCGCCCCCGCAAGACGACGCCGACGAGGCGACGGCGCGGCGCTGGTCATTGGGCGACTTCGCGCCCGAATCCGATCGCGCCGCATCCGATCCCCTAGGCGTCCTGGACGCCGCCGTCGCGCCACCGGCTTTCGACCCGCCCGGCCACGCCGTCGCCGCCGCTCCCCAGGCCGATGGCGATTACGAGGACGCGGGCGAGTACGCCGCCGCTGACGCCGACTACGCTGACGCCGCTGACGCCGCTGACGCCGCTGACGCCGCTGACGCCGATGACGCCGCCGCCGCCGCCGCTGACGCCGCTGACGCCGCTGACGCCGCTGGTGCCGCCGCCGCCGCTGGTGCCGATGACTTCGCCGCCGCCGACGACGACGACTACGCCGACAATTCCGGCGCCGCCGACGAGATCGGAAGAGCG
>JAITKC010000039.1 GCA_031278665.1 Bifidobacteriaceae bacterium
CCCGCCCACCCGCCAGCCAAAACACGACTCCGACGAGGCCTTGATTGCGAGGGGAGCCGGAAAGGCTCAGGAGGTGGGCGCACCCGCGCGCGGGCCGAAGTAGATCGCCTGCCCCGGCGCTATCGGATCATTGAAAAGACCGGCTACGGTGACCAATTCGAAGCCTCTGGCCTTCAGCCCGGAGACAATTCCAGGCAGTGCGTCGATTGTTTCCGCGACAGTGTCGTGCATCAAAATAATCGAACCCGGCTTCGGATCGTTTACCGCGTGAGCGGTGATCTTGGCCGGATCATGGGTCAACCAATCCTCGGTGTCGACATCCCAGAGCACAAATGTCTTCCCCGCGCAGGCGGCCAGAATCTCGTCATTCCAGCTGCCGTAGGGCGGGCGCACCAAAGTCGTCTCGACGCCGGCGGCGTCGCGGATCGCCCGCGCCGTCCGGTCGGCGTCGGCGCAGGCGTCGGCCGCCGTCAACTTCTTCATGTCGCGGTGGTTCCAGGAATGGCCGCCAACCTGGTGTCCGCTTTCGACCTGGCGCTTTACCGCCTCGGGCCGGTTGGCCGTGTTTTGGCCGGTGTTGAAGAAAGTCGCCTTGACGCCAAGCTCGTCCAGTTTGTCCAACAGGGCGGCGTCGTAGGCCGACGGGCCGTCGTCAAAGGTCAGCGCCACACAGGCGACCACCGAGCAATCGACGCCGTCCGGCGGCTCGGACGGCTCGGGGGCCGGCGGCGTGGGCGGCTCGCCTTTCGCGACCTCCGGCGGCGGGGTCACATCGATAGTCACCCGCGCGGCCGGCTGCGCCACCGTGCCCTTAGTCGGCAGCAGGGCCATAAAACAGGCGACGCCCAGCGCCAGCACTCCGACCGCCAACGCGATCGAGGCGCGCCAGGCGCGCCAACTCGAGGCTTCGGGGGGACTGGCCTTTGCCAAAATCGTTTCGCTTCCCGGTCGGGGTCCGTGACCTATCAATTGTCGCCCGTCTTGGCCCGTTGGGGGTCGTCCCAAGGTCTAAGTGTCCGTTTTTTCTCCGGCCGCCGGCCGGATTCCGGCGCGATTGGTCTATCTCCCGTCCCCGCCGCCGGCGCGGAGCCGGGCCTTTACAGTGGTTGGGGCGTCGCCGACGCCTAACCTAAGCTGACGCGCGACGCCGCCAGACGGCATCGTCCACCGGGCAAGAACTAAGGAGACCCGCCATGTCCAAGATCTACGCCGACGCTTCCGAAATCACCGGCAACACCCCGCTGGTCAAGATCAACCGCCTCGGCCAGAACCTGGCGCCGGGCGCCCAGGTGCTCGGCAAACTGGAGTTCTACAACCCCGCCGGCAGCGTCAAGGACCGCATCGGCGTGGCCATAGTCGACGCCGCCGAGGCCGCCGGCGCCCTCAAACCGGGAGGCACAATTGTCGAGGGCACCAGCGGCAACACCGGCATCGCGCTGGCCTTCGTGGGCGCCGCGCGCGGCTACCACGTGGTGCTGACAATGCCGGAGTCGATGTCGAAAGAGCGCCGGGCCCTGCTGCGGGCGTTCGGCGCCGAATTGGTGTTGACCCCCGCCTCGGAGGGTATGAAAGGCGCCGTCGCCGCGGCTGAGAAAATCGCCGCCGACAGGCCCGGCGCGATCCTAGCCCGCCAGTTCGAGAACGAGGCCAATCCGGAGATCCACCGCCGGACCACGGCCGAAGAGATCTGGGCCGACACCGACGGCGCGGTCGACGTGGTGGTCGGCGGAGTCGGCACCGGCGGCACCATAACCGGCGTCGGCCAGGTCATCAAGGCGCGCAAGCCGTCGCTCAAGGTGATCGCGGTCGAGCCGGCTGAGTCGCCGCTGCTGTCTGAGGGCAAGGCCGGGCCGCACAAGATTCAGGGCATCGGCGCCAACTTCGTGCCCGAAGTCCTGGACACCGACATCTACGACGAGGTCATCCGGATCGCCTCCGATGACGCCATCGCCACCGCCCGCGCCGCCGCCACCGAGGAGGGCCTGCTGGTGGGCATCTCGTCGGGCGCCGCGCTGGCCGCCGCCATCGAATACGCCCAACGCCCCGAGGCCGCCGGGCAGCTGGTCGTCGCGGTGGTGCCGGACTTCGGCGAGCGCTACCTGTCCACCGTCTTGTACTCCGACCTGCTCGATTCCTGAGCCGGCCGGCGGCGCGAGCCAGGGCGGGCGCGCGGGTTGGGCAGCGGGCCGATAATGGAGGACATGACCGCGTCCAGTCCCGCCGCGACGTTTTCAGCGCTGCGGCGGTTCGGCCGGGTGCTGCGCGACGACTTGGCCACGGCGCAGCGCCGCGACCCAGCCGCCCGCACCAAGATCGAAGTGGCGTTGGCCTACCCCGGGGTCCACGCCCTGTGGGTCCACCGCCTGACGCACCGGCTGTGGCGGGAGCCGGCGCTGCGGCTGCCGGCCCGCCTGATCTCGCAGTTTGCCCGCTTCCTGACGGGAATTGAGATCCACCCGGGCGCGCGGTTGGGCCGCCGGTTGTTCATCGACCACGGCAGCGGCGTGGTCATCGGGGAGACCGCCAAAGTGGGCGATGACGTGCTGCTGTTTCACGGGGTGACGCTCGGCGGGCGCTCGATGGTCAAGGGCAAACGCCATCCGACAATCGGGAACCGGGTCACGATTGGGGCCGGCGCCAAGGTTTTGGGCCCCATCACGGTGGGCGATGACGCGCGCGTCGGCGCCAATTCGGTAGTCGTTCACGACGTGCCCGCCGCCGGCGTGGTGGTCGGCGTGCCCGGCAAGGTCCGGCGGGTCAAACCCCGCGAACAGGGGCTGCTAGAAGACGCCGCCCTGTGGATCTGAGCCTGGTCCGGCCCTGGACCGGGTGGCCGCGCCAGGTCGGCGCGACACGGCCCAGGGGCCGCGGAACCGGCCTTCAGTCGACTTCGAGTTGGAGCAGATCCGGCGTCAAGGCAGCCTGGTCGCTGACTCCGGCGGGATCGTTGAGGTAATAGAAAGCAGTCGACGCGACGTCGTCCCTCAAGATCCGATACCGATAGTCAAGGCCGTTGCCAAGTCCTGGCCCCAAGCCGAGGGCCTGAACGTCGACTTTGACGGCCGACTCGAATGGGATGTCGTCCGCCAGATGCCACCGATACATCCCGAAGCGCGGCTGCGGCCGCTCGAAGCCGATCGGCGCCAGCGCCTGGTTCAGGCCGAGGTACGCGGTGGTGTATTCGGTGCAGGTCTTGCCGTCGATGGTGAAGCCCCAGGCGCCGCCGAAATAGTCCTCGGTTCCGGTTCCGCAGATAGTAGGCCAGGCGTCGTCATCGTCGAGGTAGAACTTGAACTCGCCTTCGCCCCACCAACCGGGATGTCTTGACTGCCAGGCCAGATAAGTGCCAACGTACCTGCCCGCGCCGTCGGTGCGCAGGAGTCGGTGCACGCCGTCTTCGACCGGATTGGACCTTGCCCAATCGCAGTGGAAGTAGAGGCTGTCGTCTGGTACGGCGGTCAGCCCGTAGTCGACTTGGTAGAAAAACACGACGGACTCGGGGGCCAAGTTCACCACCGCGATCTCGCATGACCGTTTGAAGGGCATGGGCCAATAGCAATTGAAACCTCCCTTCGGGTTGACGCACACTGTCGCCGAGGTCACCTGGCTGAACACGCACCAGCCGTTGCAGAAGAAGTCGCCCAGCGGAACACGCACGGCTGGCTCGGGGGCGCCGTCCCACTTCATTTCGAGAACAATCGACCGCCACGCCTCCTGGGCCACTGTGATCCAGATATGCCGGATCACGCCGGGCGAATCGATCGCGGCCAGCACGAACCGCGATTCGCCGGCGAGGTCGACGCACGGCGAAACTTTCCAGCCGCGGCCTAAGCGCGACGCGGCCGCCGCGCCCCAGCCCGTCCGAGCTTGGCCCCCCGCCCCGGGCGCGCCGGTTGGGTTCTCCGCCGATATCGAACGGGGGCGCAGCGTCGACGGGCGGGTCAGACTCGTCAGATCAGAGGGATTGACAAACATTCGGCTTCTCCTATCCGGCTCTTTAGGCCGCTTTGACTTTGGTTTCGCGATTGGCGGCGCGATGGCGTTCGCGCAGAGGCGCCAACGTCTGATTGATTCGGCCGAGCGTATCGGGAATCGAGCGGCCGAGCGCCTCGCGTAGCGCCATCGCCGCCGCGCCGGCCAGCCCGTCCGGCACCACGACCACCGGGCCCAGCTTTGGCGCGCGGACAATCACCATTTGGGCTAACCGGGGGTAAGCCGCCAGAATGCCGCCGCTGAAGACGGCTGGCCACGGCTCGGTCGCAACTGCCGCGAGAGTTCGCGCCAGCCCGTCAGCGGCACGGCTGACCAGGCGGTCCGCCACCGGATCGCCTGCGGCGGCGAACGCCAACTTGGCGAAGCGGGCCAAGTCGCGCGCCGGTCTGGCGTGCAGCGCCTCCACCATCGCTATCAGTCCCTCAGCGCGACTGTGCAGGGGCCAGGTAGTGCGCCGCGGCAATTCGGCTTGCAGTAGTTCGGTCAACTTGGTTTGGGGCCCGATGCCGTCCAAGCCGGCCAAAGCCGCTCGCACAACCCCCTGCCCAATCCAAAAGCCCGAACCAACGTCCCCAAGGAGATGTCCGAGCCCGTCGGCGGCGGCCGCTATTGCCGACCGCTCAACTCGGATAGCCGCCGCCCCAGTTCCAGCCACCAGCGCGTAGCCCTCGCCGGCGTCCCGCCCCGAGAAAAACGTCGCCAGAATGTCGGGAACGAGCGTCGGGAAGGCGGTCACGCCCAACTCCTTGAGGCACTCGCCCAGGTACCCGAGGTCGCCGTCGGGCATGTGCCCGGTCATCGCGACGACGATGCCGCCTACCTCCGACGGATCGGCCCCGCCCTCAGCCACCGCCGCGGCCACAGCCGCGGCCACGCCTCGCGCCACCTGGGACCCGCCGACCACCAGGGGGTTCCCGCCATCCATCCGGCTCAGACCAAGGCAACGGCCGTCGAGCGCCAAAGCCAGCGCGCGAACCGACGTTCCGCCCGCGTCGACCGCCACGACGCAGGACGACGAATCCGCCTCGATCCTCATTGCGCGAAGCTCTTTTCTGCCACTCCCGCCAGTTGTCTCTGGAAAAACACGTACACCAGCACCACCGGCAGCACGGTCAGCACGATGGCCGCGAACATGGCGCCAAAATCCGTGGCGTAACCGGCCCGGATTGAATACGTGGCCATTCCTTGCATCAAGACGTAGTTCTCGCGCTTAGTGTTCAACACCAACGGCAGGATGAACTGGTTCCACAAGCCGAGGAAGTTGAACATGGCGACCGTTCCAATTCCGCGTGCCGCCAACGGCAGCATCACATGGAAGAACGCGCGCCACTCGCCGGCGCCGTCTATAACAGCCGCCTCATACTGATCGTTCGGAAGCGCCTTGAAGAAGGCGTAGAGGAAAAACACCGTAAACGGTAGCGCAAAGGCGGAGTAAGTGAGCATCAGACCGGTCTTGGTGTTCAGCAAGTCGAGACCGCGCAGAACAAAGAACAGCGGAACAATCGCCAGGAACACCGGCAACGTCATAGAGGCCAGCATGACGCTGTAGATCGCTTTCGCCCCGGGGAAGGGTATTCGCGCCAAGGCGTATGCGCAGAGCGATCCCAATGTCATCACTATTGCCAAAGCTCCCCCGACGACGACCACGGTGTTGAAGAAGAACTGACCGATGCCGGCGTCGTTCCACGCCCGCGCGTAGTTGTCCCAGTTGAGTTGGCCCGGCAACGCCATCGGCGAGCCGAGGAACTCTTTGGTTGTCTTGAAACTCGAGATTATTGTCCACAGGAAGGGCCCCACGGTCAGCGCCGACCAGGCGATTAGCAGGATTTGGAAAACGCTGGCGGTCGACAGCTCGGCCGCTTTGGTTTGCCACCGCGCCCTGACCTTGCCGCGCCGGATCCTGGCCCCCGCCGGCCACCACGACCGGCCATGTCCGGTGGGCCTGCGCCGCAGGCGACGGCGATCCAGCCAAGTGGTCCTCTCTGACGCTCCGATCAGGCGGAAGACGGCGGCTACGGCTCCAGCGTAAACCAGCATGATCAGCGCCAGGCAGACACCCATCGAGGCGGCGTACCCGAAGTTTCCCTTTGTAAAAGCGGTCGCGTAAAGGTCTTGCGTCAGTGTGACGGTCGAGTACTCCGGACTGGTGCCGGCGGGAAACATAGCCTGCATGAACACGAACGCGTCCATCGCGATGAATCCCATGTAAATGTAGCCGGTGCGCAGGCTGCCGGTGATTTGCGGGAGAGTCACCTGGAAGGCTGTCCGCAACCGTCCGGCGCCGTCGAGTCTGGCCGCCTCGTAACATTCCGCCGGGACCGCTTTGATGGCGGCGACGAACAAAATGGTGTAGAAGCCGACCTGCGACCAGACGATCACAAACATTGCGGCCGGCATCGCGGTGGCGGCGCGGCCAAGCCAAGGGAAGTCTTGAAAAGAGTCAAAACCGAGCGCGGTGAGCGCCCCGTTTAGCAATCCTCCGCCGGGGTCGAACACCCGCCCCCAAACAACGCCAACGATCACGGCGGGGATGCAGAACGGGAAGAATGTGACCACCCGGTAGAAGCTCGAGCCGCGGACTCCACGAATCTGGCCCTTCAACGGACCCCCGGAGGTGATGGCCACTGCGATCCCGAAGGCCACCAGCAAAGTGGCCGTGGGAACAACCACCGCCAATGTCGCGGAGTTGCCGAGGGCGTTGAGGAAGTAGTCGTCGCGGAGTAATTCTAGGAAGTTGGCGAATCCCACGAATTGGCGGTCTTTGGAAAAGCCGCTCCATTTGGTCATGGCTGCGTACACCGACTGCAGCATGGGCCACAGGACGAAGACCGTCAGCAATGCGGTCGGAAGCAGGGCGGCCGCCGCTAGGAAGCTGATTCGGTTGGCGCCAAGCGTTCGCCGCCGCGGGCGCGCGGCGACCGCTCTAGTCGCACTAGAGCGGTCGCCGACGGCGTTAGCTGGCATAGTTCTCTTATCGCTCACTCCCAGACTCTCTTGATAAGGGAGTCGTCTTCTCGGACTTCGTCGTGGGCATCCTGCAGTTGGCTCAATGCTTCGGCCGAGCTTATCTGGCCACCAAGGAATTGGTTGAAGACATTTACGAGCACATCACCCAGGTCGGTGAAATCCATATATGACAGGAAAAAGGCGTGTTGGTTCTCCCCCGCTTGGTCCATAACTTGGACGGTGGACAGCAGGGCTGTGGAACCGAATCCGTCGGCGGGAACCGAGTCCTTGACCACGCTCGGCGATTCCGTCGTCTCCGCCCACTTGGCGGCGGCGTCCTTCGACAGCCACGCGCGCAGAATCTCCATGGCCCCGGCCGTGTTCGCCCCTTCGGCGGGCACGACGTACTGGCCGCCAGGATCAACCTGGACGGACCCGAAGGGGATGGCGCTCTCAGACCGCAACGTAGGATATGGCCAAGCCGTCATCTGGAAATCGTCAGCCGTGACCTCTTTCATTTCTTGCGCGATCCATGAGCCGGATGAGTACATCAAGGCCTGTTGGTCCAGCGACCACTTGGTTTGCGCAAGCGTGTAATGCGTGCCCTCTCCCCCCGGAATCCAGCAGCCTTGTTTGACCGAGTCCTCGATAGCTTCGAAGGAGGCGATGACCGACGGGTGGCTCCAGGCGTCCTCCTTGAGGTTCGCGATGTTTCGCCAGACATCCAGACCCGCGTCCTTCACGGCCATATCAAGTGCCAACCAGGACCAATAGAGGGACGCCTCCTTGCCCCAGACGAATAGGTACTTGTCTTTGGCTTTGGCCTTCTCGCACAGCGCCATGGTCTCGTCCCAGGTCTTGGGCGGTTCCCAGCCGTTTTC
>JAITKC010000047.1 GCA_031278665.1 Bifidobacteriaceae bacterium
CTGAATCACGCGAGGCGCCTGAATCACGCGAGGCGCCCCGATCGCGCGAGGCGCCCCGATCACGCGAGGCGCCCCGATCACGCGAGGCGCCTGAATCGCGCGAGGCGCCCCGATCGCGCGAGGCGCCCCGATCACGCGAGGCGCCTGAATCACGCGAGGCGCCCCGATCGCGCGAGGCGCCCCGATCGCGCGAGGCGCCCGGCGCCGAGGAGGTCTCGGACCGGCGGGATTCCCCGAAGTCGCATGAGTCGTCGGGGAAGCCGTCCCGGACCTGGCTGCCATGGCGGCGGGGGGCTGGGGGTCCGCCAACGGCATCGGACACCGCTGAAAACCCCTAGACGTCCCCCGCAACAAAACACCGATCAATCAAGTAGGAGAACCAATGACTGTCAACCGCGTGGCCATCTTGACCGCTGGCGGTTTCGCCCCCTGCCTGTCGGCCGCCGTCGGCGGCCTAATCGAACGCTACAGCGAACTGGCGCCGAATCTCGAAATCCTGATCTACCAGTACGGATACCACGGGCTGCTGCGGGGCGACAGCTATCTGGTGGACGACGAGGCGCGGGCGAAAGCCGGCGTGTTGGAACGCTTCGGCGGCTGCCCGATAGGCAACTCGCGAGTCAAACTGACCAACGCGGCGGATCTCGAGCGACGCGGGCTGATCGAGCCCGGACAAGACCCGCTGGCGGTGGCGGCGGAGCGGCTGCGGGCCGACGGCGTCGACGTTTTGCACACCATTGGCGGCGACGACACCAACACCACCGCCGGCGACTTGGCGGCCTATTTGAGCGGTCACGGCTACGGGCTGACGGTGGTCGGGCTGCCGAAGACGATCGACAACGACGTGGTGCCGATCAAACAGTCGCTGGGCGCTTGGACCGCGGCCGAACAGGCCTCGCTATTCGCCCAGAACATCATCTCCGAGCACCGCTCGAATCCGCGCATGCTGATAGTCCACGAGGTCATGGGGCGTAATTGCGGCTGGTTGACGGCCGCCGCGGCCACCGAATACCGGCGCTGGCTGAGCGAACAAGAATGGAATCCGGCGCTCGGGTTGACCAAGGAGCGCTGGGACATCCACGGCGTCTATGTTCCCGAGTTGGAGTTGGACTTGGTCGCCGAATCGCGCCGGCTGGGCGAGATCATGGACCGGATCGGCAACGTCAATGTGTTCCTGTCCGAGGGCGCCGGGGTCGAGACGATTGTCCACGAGATGGAGGTGTCCGGCCAGGAGGTGCTGCGCGACCCGTTCGGCCACGTCAAACTCGACACGATCAACCCGGGGGTTTGGTACGCCCGCGAGTTCGCCGAGCGGATGGACGCGCTCAAGACGATGGTCCAAAAATCGGGCTATTTCTCGCGTTCGGCTCGCGCCAACCGGCGCGACCTGCTGTTGATCCGCTCGATGACGGACCTGGCGGTCGATTGCGCCCTCGACGGGGTGGCCGGGGTGATCGGACACGACGAGGAGCACGGCGACGTGTTGCGGGCGATCGAGTTCGACCGGATCAAGGGCGACAAGCGGTTCGACGTCAACAAGCCGTGGTTCCAAGACCTGTTGGACGGCATCGGCCAGCCGCACTGACCAAAACTTTGCCCGATGCCGCCGGGCCAGGTCCGGGCGCCGGGCCGGGACGATGCCGCCGGGCCGGTTCCGGGCGCCGGGCCGGGACGATGCCGCCGGGCCGGTTCCGGGCGCCGGGCCGGGCCAGGTCCGGGGTCAGGCCACGAAGTCGCGCAGCGTCTCAAAGGCGGCGCCGCGCGCCAGGTGTTCGCCGGCGGCGAGGTTCGGGTGCAGGCCGTCGCCGGTGTGCCACTGGTCGGCGATTTTGTGGGGCGCGTCCTGGTCCGCCAGGGAGGCGTCGAAATCCAAGAAGCCGTCGAAAGCGCGGTTGTCGCGGATCCAGTCGTTGAAGTCCTGGCGGATCCGTTCCAGTTCGGGATTCCAACACGGGTAGGCGCCGAATGGCGGCAGCGTGCAGGCCAGCGCCTGGGCTCCCAGGCGGTGGGCGGTCGCGGCGCAGCCGGCCAGGCCGGCGGCCAACGCGTCGGGCGTCGGCAACTCGTCTGGCTTGCCCGCCATCGCCGGATGGCAAAGGTCGTTGACTCCCTCGAGGATCACCACCAGATCGACTTTGGCGCCGCCGAAGACGTCTTGGTCGAAACGGCTCACCCCGGCCGGTCCGTACCATTCGCTCATCGGCAGTCCGCCCTGAGGTCCCCGCAGCAAACGGTTGCCGGTGATGCCCGCGCTCTTGAAGCCGACCCGGCCCGGGAAGGTCTCGTAGAGCCGACGGGCCAGCGGTCCCGAGACCGTCGACATGTGGGTGATCGAGTCTCCGAACATCGCCACCACTCTGGCGTCATCGGCGGCGTCGACCTCCAGGGCCGAGACCCCGTAGAAATTGACCAGTTTGTCGACGGCTTCGGCGTCGCCCAGGGCGGGGAAGGGCGAGGCCGAGAATCCGCGTTTTTCGACTGTGGCGAACTCGGGCAGGAACAACATCGCGAAACCCCGGATCTCCTGTTCGCCGGCGACGTGGGTGGTCAGCCTGATCGGTTCGCCCGGGACGGCCGCGAGCCCGATGTCGTCGCTCATCGGCTCCGCGCCCGGCGGCAAGACGATAGTTTCGTCGCCGCCCAAGGTGACTGGCGCCGCGACCCCGCCGCAGGACGCGGTCACGCCGGTCAGCGACACCGGCTCGCGGCCGAGGAGATTGCAGAACTGGACGCGCAAGCGCTCGCCGGCCAGGTTATTGCGCAAAGCGATGACTTGGCTGTGGTCGCGCACCAGGAAACCGGCGGTCGACTGGTCCATCGCCCAGGGGCGGGTCGCCCAGGCCGCTCTGAATCGGCTCATAATCGACTCCTCTCAGCTTGCGCCCGCTTGTCTTGCCGGTTGGCTATGCGGGTTTGTCTCGCGTCCGTTTGTCTTGCGGGTTCGCATTGCGCGCCGACCGGTCAGGCGGACTTTGCGGAAAGGCCGGCTTCGGCCTCGGCCCGGGTGATTTCACCGGCGTTGGCCCGCATCATCAAGACCACGTCGCGGTCCCTCAGTTTGTAGCCCCAGGCCAGCACCACGAAGGCGGCGACGCCGGCGATGACCGGGATGACGGTGTACAGCCGCCAGATCCAGGCGATCGTGTCCGCGGTCTGCGGGGCGCCTTCGCCGGACACGAAGCCGGCCGCGCCGAGGGCGAACATGGCGATAGCCGAGGACAACGCCCCGGCCAGTTTGGCGGTGAAGGTCTGGATCGAGAACGCCACGCCCTGCGAGCGCTCGCCGCTGGTGAAGTGCCCGTATTCGACGCAGTCGGCTGTGAACATGGCCACCAGCACGCCAGAAGTGCTGGCCAGCAGGGCGCGGGCGGCGATTATCGACAAGAACAGGGCGGTGTTGTGGTAGCCGGCGAAGAACATCGCGACGCCCAAGAACAGGTTGACGCCCATACAGGCCAAACAGACCGCCATCTTGTCGAACCGTTTTATGAGCTGTTTGGCCAAGATTATCGAGACCAGCATTGGCGCGGTCATGACCAGGGCGAGGACCGAGATCCATTGTGTGCCGCCAAGACAGTAGATGGCCACGTAGTTGACCACCGCCGCGCTGGTGTTGGTCAGTGAGGCGATGATAATCGCCGCGTTGAAGACTAACAGCGGCCGGTTCTTGAACAGGTAGCGGACCAGTTCTGCGACTTTGGGGCTCTGCTCGCCCCGGGCGAAGAAGCGTTCTTTGGCCCGGAACCCCACCGGCGCCATGGTGACTATGGCCGTCAAAGACACGATCACGGCGGTCGCCGTCCAGCCGATCGCCGGATAGGCCAGCGGCACGACGGCCGCCACCAAGATGCCGCCGACGAACATGAACAGCCGGTTCAGCAAATAGAGCCAGTCGCGTTCTTTCTGGTTGTCGGTCATAGATGTGGCCAGGGCGAAGATGGGCACGTCGCAGACGGTGTAGCTGGTGTCCCAGAGCATATAGGCGACGGCCGCCCAAATGGTCTTGACCTGCAGGCTGGCCCCGGTCGGCATGGCGAACAACAAGATGGTGGCGGCCGGGATCAGGAAGGTCGAGACCCTCAGCCAGGGCAGGAACTTGCCTGATCGGAAACGGGT